>JBKJMY010000162.1:0-17234 GCA_046596115.1 Arenimonas sp. | reverse complement strand
GAATGCATCGCCGTGGATGGCGGGTTTCTGCGCTACGGGTTCTGAGCCGCCGCATGCTGCGCGACCGATTCGCTTCGGCTTGCAGGCTACGGCTTGCGCGCTACGGCCTGCATGCTGCGGCTCGCGCGCTACGGGCAGCTTTCGTTGACGATCTGGCTGATCCGCTTGAGTTCCGACTTCCGGTAGGCGCTGGTGTCGCTGAAGGATCGCTGCAGCGCCGACTCGGCATCCTTGCGCATTGTCTGCCAGCGATCGCAGGCCGCATCGTCACTCAGGCGCACGCAACTGTCTTCCACCCAGCGGCAACTCAGCGCCTGCGCTGGCGTGAGGTTGTTCGGATACGGGTAGTAGATGACCAGCGGCTCGCAGCGCGGATTCGGGTCGTAGCTTTCGCTGAAGCGCTGGTTGCCATCGTAGGTGGTGCACTTGTACATCGGCGGCGGCGGGAACAGCGCGCGTGGCGGAGGCGGCGGCGGCAGTTCGATGAGCTTCACCGCGGGCACGGGCCTGGGCCGCGTGCTCGGCGGCGGATCCTGGGGCCGGACCATCTCGAGGGTGGCATCGCGGCTGCCGGACGGGCACGGATCGTCCTGCAGGCTCACGTGGCCGCGCGCATCCACGCAGCGATGGATGGTGACCGTCGTGGCCGGCGAAATTGGCTTGGCGGCGTTGGTCGTGATGGCATCAGGCGGGGTGGCAGACACGCCCGCCGCACCCATCAACAGCCAAGCCACCCCGAGGATCCAACGTGCGTCCATGCGGCCATTGTGCGGCTGCCGTGGCGCAGCCGCCACTCGTCCGTGACCGAGCCGGCCGCGCGGTTCATGCCAGGGCCGGGTTTGTGCATGCTGCCCTTCCCGCCCCGCGCGCGCCGGTCCCCGCGCGCTGCTACGCTGGCTCGGGGCCGGCGTCACTGTGCCGGCTGGGAGAAGGGACGGCATGATGAATATCAGCAGCAACCTGGTGCGCAACGCGCGCTTGTTCGGCGAACGCATCGCCGTATCCTGTGGCGAGGAGCACCTCGACTACGCGCAATTGCTCTCCAGCGCGTCCCGGGTGGCCAACGTGTTGCGTTCCCTGGGCGTGGGCAAGGGCGACAAAGTCGCCCTGAGTTGCCCGAACCTGCCCTGGTTCCCGGTGGCCTACTACGGCATCCTGCAGGTTGGCGCCGTCGTGGTGCCGCTCAATATCCTGCTCAAGGCGCCCGAGATCGCCTACCACCTGCGTGATTGCGACGCGCGCGTTTTCCTGTGCCATGAAGGCCATGCCGACCTGGCCATGGCGCGCGAAGGCTGGGAGGCATTCCAGCAGACCGAGGGTTGCAGGAAGTTCGTCCTGATCGGCGCCGATGCATCGGCGGCTGAAGTGGACGGCATGCCGACCCTGTCGAGCATGATGGCGATGGAATCGGACCGCGTGGAGCTGGCGCAGACCGGTGCCGACGACACCGCGGTGATCCTCTACACCTCCGGCACCACCGGCCAGCCGAAAGGTGCGGAGCTGTCGCACTCCAACATCAATACCAATGCCATGGCCTGCGCATCGCTGACCAAGCTGGACAGCCAGGACAAGCACCTGATCGCGTTGCCGCTGTTCCACACGTTCGGCCAGACCGTGCAGATGAATGCCGCGCTGATGGTCGGTGCGAGCATCGTGCTGTTGTCGCGCTTCGATCCGGACCTGGTGCTGCGGACGATGCAGGCACACAGGGTCACAATTTTTTGCGGCGTGCCGACAATGTTCATCGGCATCCTCAACCTGCCCAGCGCGGAAACCCGGCATGACCTCGAGGCAATCGCGATGCACCTGCGGCTGGGCGTGTCGGGCGGTGCGCCGATGCCGGTGGCAGTGCTGCGCGCATTCGAGGAGAAATTCGGCGTGGTCATCCTGGAGGGCTACGGTCTGTCCGAGACCAGTCCGGTGGCGACCTTCAACCACCTCGACTCGCAACGCATCCCCGGCAGCATCGGCCAGCCGATCGTGGGCGTGGAGGTGGCGATCATGGACGAGGCGGGCGTCGAGGTGGCCGATGGCACCGACGGCGAGATCGTGGTGCGCGGGCACAACGTGATGAAGGGCTACTACAAGCGCTCCGAGGACACCGCGCACGCCATCCGCAATGGCTGGCTCCATACCGGCGACATCGGCCGCCGCGACGCGCATGGGAATTTCTACGTGGTCGACCGGCTCAAGGACATGGTCATCCGCGGCGGCTTCAACGTCTACCCGCGCGAACTCGAGGAAGTGCTGCTGCAGCACCCGGCGATTGCCGTGGCCGCGGTGATCGGCGTGCCGCACCCGGTGCATGGCGAGGAGGTGAAGGCCTACGTGATGCTCAAGCCGGCGCACGATGCCAATGCCGACGAGATTGTTGGCTGGTGCCGCGAACGAATGGCGGCTTACAAATATCCGCGCATCGTCGAGATCGTCGAGTCGCTACCGATGACGGCGACCGGCAAGATCCTCAAGCGCGCGTTACGCGCGTCCTGACCGGGCGTTCGGGCACGCGCTGGCATGCCGGATGCGCCGCGCCGCATGGCGCGGCGCGGCGGATGACTACTTGACCGCCTTGACCAGGCCGCGCTTGGGCACGAACGGGACCGGCGGTGCCACTTCTACCGCGGGCGCCGGCTCTGCGGCCTTGGACTTCTTGGTGGTTTTCTTCGCGACTTTCTTCACGGTTTTCTTCCCTGTGTTGGTGATCGTTGCCTTCGCGGCCTTCATCACCGTCTGCCCGGCTGTTTTTTTCGTGGTTTTGTTCGCGGTTTTCTTCGCAGTTTTCTTCGCGACTTTTTTCGCAGTTTTCTTCGCAACTTTTTTCGCTGGCTCGCCGGCAGCGTCGCCCTCGGCGGAAACCTTCTTCATCGCGGCCTTCTTCGTTGCCTTCTTCGCCGGCGCCACTTTCTTGGCGGCGCGGCCGAAACGGCCCTTGGTTGGCCGTGGCGGGGCGGCGAGCAAGATCGCCTCGCACTCCTCCAGCGTGAGCGTCTTCGGGTCGCGATCCTTTGGGATCTTGCCGTTCTTCTCGCCGTCGGTGATGTAGGCGCCGTACTTGCCGTTGAGCACCTGGATCGCGCTGTCGCCGAAATTCTTGATCAGGCGGTTGGCGATCAGTTCTTCGCGTGCACGGATCAGCGCAACGCCACGCTCATAGTCGATCTCGTACGGGTCATCGGTCTTGTCGAGCGAGGCATAGGTATCGCCGCGCTTGACGAAGGGCCCGAATCGGCCGATCGCGACCGTGAGTTCCTTGTCGTCCATCAGGCCCAGCTTGCGCGGCAGCGTGAACAGCTTCATCGCTTCGGGCAGGGTGATGGTGAAGATGCTCTGGCCGGGGCGCAGCGAGGCGAAGGTCGGCTTGTCCTCGTCATCCACGGTGCCGATCTGCACCATCGGGCCGTAGCGGCCGATGCGCGCGACCACCGGCTTGCCGCTGACCGGGTCGGGGCCGAGGATGCGCGCGGTTTCTTCACCGCGATCACGCGCCGACTCGTCGTCGACCATCTGTTTGAACGGCTTCCAGAAGCGCTCGAGCAGCGGGGTCCAATCCTCTTCGCCGCGCGACACCGCATCCAGCTCGTCCTCGAGCCGCGCGGTGAACTCATAGTCCACGTATTGCGCGAACCGACCAGCCAGGAACTTGGCCACGGCGCGGCCGACGTCGGACGGCTTGAAGCGCCGGTTGTCGAGTTGCACGTAATCGCGGAACAGCAGCACCTGGATGATGCTGGCATAGGTCGAGGGACGACCGATGCCGTATTCCTCGAGCGTCTTCACCAGCGAGGCTTCGGAGAAGCGCGGCGGCGGCTCGGTGAAATGCTGGTCGGTGTGGATGGAGCTGAGCGGAATGTTCTGGCCGAGCTTCATCGGCGGCAGCTTGCGTCCCTCGTCTTCGTCCTCGGCGGTCTTGGCGTCCTTGCCTTCCTCGTACACGGCCAGGAAGCCCGGGTCGATGACGGTGGTGCCGGAGGCGCGGAAGCTGTGCTGGTTGCCTGCGGCGAGTTCCACGCTGACCGTGTTCATGACCGCCGGCACCATCTGCGAGGCGACCGCGCGCTTCCACACCAGCTCATACAACCGACGCTCGTCGTCGCCCAGGAATTTTGCGACGCTCGCAGGCGTCCGCAATGCGGAGGTCGGGCGGATCGCCTCGTGCGCTTCCTGCGCGTTCTTGGACTTGGTCTTGTAGACGTTGGGCTTGTCCGGCACCGCGCCGGTGCCGAAGTCGCGCGCAATCACGTCGCGCAGTTCGGCCACGGCATCATCGGACAGGTGCGTGGAGTCGGTACGCATATAGCTGATCAGGCCGACGGTGCCTTCCTCGCCCAGCGCGAAACCTTCATAGAGCTTCTGCGCGACGCGCATGGTGCGGCTGGTGGTGAAGCCGAGCTTGCGCGCAGCCTCCTGCTGCAAGGTGGAGGTGATGAACGGCGGCGAGGGGCGGCGCTTGCGCTCCTTGCTGGTGACATCGGTGACATGCAGCGCGTCGCCGGCCGCCTTGGTGACCCGGTCGCGCGCGGCTTGCGCAGTCTTGGAATCAGTGACGGTGAACTGCTCGAACTTCTGCCCATCCAGCTTGACCAGGCGCGCGGTGAACGACTGCTGCGGGTGCGCGAGCTCGGCCTCCATCGACCAGTACTCGCGCGCGATGAAGGCTTCGATCTCCTCCTCGCGCTCGACGATCATGCGCAGCGCCGGCGACTGCACGCGCCCGGCGGACAGGCCGCGCTGCACCTTGCGCCACAGCACCGGCGACAGGTTGAAGCCGACCAGGTAATCCAGTGCGCGGCGTGCCTGCTGGGCGTCCACCAGGTCGACGGCGATCTTGCGCGGGTTGTCGACTGCCTCGCGGATGGCGCGCGGGGTGATCTCGGTGAACACCACGCGGTGCAGCACCTTGTCCTTGAGCAGGCCGCGCTCCCTGAGGATCTCGGCAATGTGCCAGCTGATCGCCTCGCCCTCGCGATCCGGGTCAGTGGCCAGGTAGATCGCCTCCGCCGACTTGGCCGCCTTGGACAGTGCCTCGACGTGCTTTTCGTTCTTCTCGATCAACTCGTAGCGCATCGCGAAATTATTGTCGGGGTCAACCGCGCCTTCCTTGGGCACCAGGTCGCGGACATGGCCGTACGAGGCCAGGACGGTGAAGTCCTTGCCCAGGTACTTGTTGATCGTCTTGGCCTTTGCAGGGGACTCGACGATGAGCAGGTTCTTGGCCATGTAGGGGTGACGGCTCCGGCAATGATTGGGGGACGCAGACAGCAAAGCCCGCGTATCCGCGGGCCCGTCTCTTATTTATTAGGTCGGCCATGGGACGGCCGATGTCAAGCACCGCGTCGCACAAAGGGTCGAGACGAGGGGCTGAAACAGCGCGACAGTGATCGCTACCGGACCGCGTTCCAGCCCGAACTCAATGAATTGGCTCGGGATCGTCGCCGAAGATCTGGTTTTCCATCCAGGCAAAGGCTGCCTCGGAACCTGGCTGGTTGAACAACACCATCAAAACGACCCATTTGAGGTCGTCCACGTCCACCTCGTCCTGGTCCAGTGCCATCGCGCGGTCCATCACCAGTTCGCGCTGGTCGGCATCGAGCACGCCGTGCTGTTCCAGGAACATCAGGAAGCCGCGGCACTCGATATCGAGCCGGTCCAGCTCGGCCTCCACGAACACCCGCACCGGACCGCCCACGCGCGCTTCGGCCGTGACCGGGCGCTGTTCGGCGAGTCCATCGAGCCAGTCGAAGGCCTTGTTGATTTCTGCAGGGCTGAAACCGGCCTGGAGCAGGCCTTTCTGGAGGGAATCACGATCGCGGACCGCGTCGGGATCCTCGTAGAAATAGTGTTCGAACAGGAATAGGAGTACGTCGAGTATGGTTTCTTTCATCACCCTTTCGCCTGCACCGTGCGTCGGTGCGCCGGGGGAAGTTCATGAACGGCGGATGTAGCGACCATGTTCGGCAGTAATCCTCCCCTCCAACTCCATGGTCAGCAGCATGGCGGAGAGGTGTCCCAGCGTCAATCCGGTCCGTTGTGAAAGTTGGTCGAGGTTCACGGGATCGTGCCCAAGGCAGCGCCAAACCAACGCCTCACCGGGATGTTGGGGCGGCGCGGAAGGAAACAATCCCGGCCCAGGAAAATCGCTTGCGCAACTGCCGCCGCTGCCCATGCGCTCCCGAGGCGCGCGCCGGGCCGATGCAGGTGCTTCGCTGCCAATACCGTCAGCACCGTCAGCACCGTCAGCGCAGGCCAGCCGGCCACGCAGGGATGCCGCCAATTGCGCGGCCAGGTTGGCCAACTGCGGGATGACGTCGTGCGCCGATTCGGCCAGGCCGACGCCCTCGCGGATCAGGCGATGGCAGCCTCGGGCCATGGGATTGTGGATGGAGCCCGGCACGGCAAAAGCCTCGCGGCCTGCCTCCGCCGCCAGCCGCGCGGTGATCAGCGCGCCGGAGCGCAGCGCCGCCTCGATGACCACTGTCCCCAAGCTCAGCCCCGCGATCAGGCGATTGCGGCTGGGGAAATGGCTGGCGATGCCGGGTGTCCCCGGCGGATGCTCGGTGACTGCGGCGTGCCCGGCGCCGATGCGCGCGAGCAGGCCGGCGTTGTCAGCGGGAAAACAGCGGTCCGGCCCGGTCCCCAGCACGGCCACCGTGCGGCCGATCTCCATCGCCCCGAGGTGGGCTTCGGTGTCCACGCCCGCGGCCAGGCCGCTGCACACGACCAGGCCCGAGGCGGCGAAATCGCGGGCGAAGCTGCGCGCGTTGTCGCGCCCGCCGGCACTGGGCCGGCGACTGCCGACCACGGCCACCTGCGGATGCCAGAGCAGGGCGACATCACCGACCACATACAGCCCCGCCGGTGGCTGCGCGATCTTGCGCAGCAACGCCGGATAGTCCGGATCGTGCCAACCGACCAAGCGGTGCCCGGGAACCGCCAGCCATGCGCTATCGAGCGCCCGCAGGCGCGGATCGGGACGGCGAATGCGCAGCACTGCCGCCGCTGGGACGCCGAGCGCGCGCCACTGCGCATCGTCCAGCGCGCACGCCGCCAGCGCCGCGCCGGGCGCGCCGGCACCGCCCGGTGGGGACAGCAGGGTGCGCAGGCTGGCGCCGGCGATGCCGCTGCGCAGCAGAGTGGACAGGGCGAGGGAGTCTTCCATACCCGCACAGCATCACGGCGCCCTGGGGCGCCGTGATGTCGGGAAACGCTGGCACCGCGTGTGCGACTTATTGGGTCGCGTCGGGATTCTTGAGCAGATCGTTGGTCCGCGCCGGGCGGATGCCATCCATGATCAGGCCGTAGCTCACGCGCTCGAAGGTGCGGAACACCATCACATGGCCGATGTAGTCGTCCGGCATCTGCACCTTGTCGCCCTGCTGGCCCCAGGCACTCGTGTGCGCCACGATGTCCCGGCGCAGCGCGCCCTTGTGCCAGATCGAGTACACGGTGCCATTGTCGGCGCCATCACGGGTGCCGACCGACAGCGCAACCACGGTCCGCGGGCCGGCCCAGCGCAGGCCATCGGTCACCGCCAGGATCTGAGCGCCCTCGGGGATCGAGGCGGCCGGATGCGGGATGAAGCAGTTGCAGTACGGGCGATCCTCCACCGGCAGCACGCGGTCGCCCACGTGCACGTCGCGGCCTTCCTCACGCAGCAGCACGACGGTGACATCGCCCTGGTTGCGCAGGACTTCGCCGATCGAGTGCATCATCATCTCGACGCCCAGCTTCTCGCCATGCGCTTCCATCGGCGCATCGCCGTAGGACCAGTGCGAGTGGAAGCGATCAGCGCGGAAATCCAGCGACGACACGCCGCCGGTCGGCACTCCCTTCACCTTGGCCATGGCGTACAGGCTCATCGGCCGCGCGATCTGCACCAGCTGGCCGGCCTGCGCGCCCTGCATGCCGCGCACGTACACAACCATGCCGGCGGAACTGAGCAACCGGTCTTCCTCGACGCCGACCACGTACGGGAAGGACTTCGGGTCCTGCACGATGGTCAGCTGCTTGAGCCAAGGCTCGATCTGCGACAGCGGGATGGTGTCGATCGACTCGCCAGTGCGGATCTGCGGCTCCGGTCCGGCGCTGATACGCGCCTGGCCGTTGACGTAGATCAGGCTGAGCACGTCGCCCGGGTAGATCAGATGCGGGTTCTTGACCTGCGGGTTGGCCTGCCAGATCTCCGGCCAGAGCCAGGGTTTGGACAGGAAGCGCGCAGAGATGTCCCAGAGCGTGTCGCCCTTCTGGACGACATAGGTGCTCGGATGGTCCTCGCGCAACTCCGCCGCCAGGGCGAAGGTGGCAAGGGTGAGAAGCATGGCAGTCGAAACTGCAAGAAGCCGTTTAAACATGGCTGCTATCCACCTGATTCCCCAAGACAAGTGACGGCAATATAGCCCAGATCAAGGCACAGGATGCAAGCGGAGGGGATACAATGGCGCCCCGACCCCTGCTGTCTCCGCGACCCAGTTCCCAGTTCCGATGGCCCGATTGTCGATCCTAGAATTCCCCGATCCGCGCCTGCGCACGGTCGCCAAGCCGGTTGCGGCCGTGGATGAGCGCATCCGCACCCTGGTCGCGAGCATGTTCGAAACCATGTACGAAGCGCCCGGAATCGGCCTGGCTGCCACCCAGGTGGACGTGCATGAGCGCCTGCTGGTGCTGGACATCAGCGAGGACAAATCCCGGCCGATGGTGTTCATCAATCCCGTGATCACCGCGTCCGAGGGCAGCCAGGTCTACCAGGAAGGCTGTCTGTCGGTGCCGGGGATCTACGCCGATGTCACCCGTGCCGACCGGATCAGCGTGGATGCGCTCGACCGCGACGGCAAGCCCTTCCACGTGGATGCCGATGGCCTGCTGGCCGTCTGCATCCAGCACGAAATGGACCACCTCGCAGGCAAAGTGTTCGTGGATTACCTCTCGCCGCTCAAGCGCGAACTGGTCAAGCGCAAGCTGGCCAAGCAGAAGCGCCTGGCCGACGAAGGGTCCGAAGACGCCGCCTGATGCCCCTGCGGATCGTCTTCGCGGGGACTCCTGCGTTCGCCGTGCCAGCGCTGCGCGTGGTCGGCGCGCGCGACGAATTGGTCGCGGTCTATACCCAGCCTGATCGCCCGTCCGGGCGCGGACGAACGGTCGGGATTTCCCCGGTCAAGGTCGAGGCGCTGGCGCATGGCTGGCCGGTCATGCAGCCGGAAAACTTCAAGTCGCAGGCCGCGCGCGACGCGCTTGCAGCGCTCAAGCCCGATTTGCTGGTGGTGATCGCCTACGGGCTGATCCTGCCGCAATCGGTGCTGTCGATCCCGGGCTACGGCGGCTGGAACCTGCATGCCTCGCTGTTGCCGCGCTGGCGCGGCGCCGCGCCGATCCAGCGCGCGATCGAGGCCGGGGACAGCCAGACCGGTGTCTGCCTGATGCAGATGGAGAAGGGCCTGGACACCGGCCCGGTGCTGCTGAGCCTGTCCGCGCCGATCAGCCCGGTTGAAACCGGCGGCAGCCTGCACGACACGCTGGCCCGTCTGTCCGCCGAAGTGCTCGAAGACGGCCTCAAGCTGCTGCGCGCGGGCATGCGCCCGGTGCCCCAGCCGCAATCCGGCCACGGCGTGACCTATGCCCGCAAGCTGGAAAAATCCGAAGCCCGGCTCGACTGGACCTTGCCCGCCGACGTACTCGAGCGCCGCGTGCGCGCCTTCCACCCCTGGCCGATCTGCGAGGCAATGGTGGGCGGTGAGCGCCTGCGCATCCACGCGGCGCGCAACCTGCCGCTGCAGCACAAGTTCGCGCCCGGCACGGTGCTGATGGCCACCCGCATGGGTGTGGACATCGCCTGCGGCGATGGCGCGCTGCGCCTGCTGCAGGTGCAGCGTGAGGGTGGCCGGCCGATGCCGGTCGCCGATTACCTCAACGCCCGATCGGCGCTGAAGACGGTATGACCGGCCCGCGCGCGGCCGGCGGCCTGCGCGACGGCGCGCCCCTGCCACCTGGCGCTGCGCTGCGCGCGCAAGCGGCGCACAGCGTCCACGCCGTCCTGGTCGAGGGCCGCTCGCTCAAGGCCGAGTTGTCGCAAGTGCTACCCGGCATCGCCGACCCGCGCGATCGCGCGCTACTCGAGGCGATCTGCTTTGCGGTACTGCGCCATCGCCGCCGCTACGACTTCGTGCTCGATCAGTGGTTGGCGCGCGGGCTGCGCGGACGCGATGCGCTCGTGCACTCGCTGCTGCAATGCGGCCTGGCCCAACTCGACGCACTGAAGCTGTCGCCGCATGCGGCGGTCGGCGCGACTGCGGAAGCGGCGCGCGCAATGGGCAGCGCGAACCATGTCGGCCTGGTCAATGCCATCCTGCGCCGCGCCTCGCGCGAGCCGCTGCCAACCGGCAGCGATCCGGCGGTGCTGCTGTCGCATCCGGACTGGTTGCTGGACGCCTTGCAAGCTGATTGGCCCGATGACTGGCAAGCCATCGCCGCGGCCAACAACACGCCGGCGCCGCTGTGGCTGGCGGTGAATCCGCGTGCTGGGTCGCGTGAGGACTACCTGCAGATGCTGCGCGCCGATGGGCTCGATGCCGATGCGCCGCAGGCACCCGAACTGGGCTTGCGACTCGACTCCCCGGCGGTGCCCGAGCGCTTGCCGGGCTGGCACGACGGCCGCATCTGGATCCAGGACGGCGCTGCGCAGCTGGCCGTTGATGCACTTGCCGCCGAGCCCGGCATGACCGTGCTGGATGCCTGCGCTGCGCCCGGCGGAAAATGCGCGCAGCTCGCGTCGCGGCTTGGCCCTGGCGGTGCCGTGCTGGCCGTGGACCTCGAGGCACGACGCCTGCGTCGGGTGCAGGACAACCTGACCCGGCTTGGCCTGACGGCGCCAAGCGTCGTGCTGCTGGAAGGCGATGCAACGCAGCCCGATGCCTGGCTCGCGCCTGGCGACCTGTTCGACGCCATCCTGCTCGACGCACCGTGCTCGTCCACCGGCATCGTGCGTCGGCAACCCGACATCAAGTGGCACCGGCGCCCCGATGATGTCGCCGCGCTGGTTGCCACCCAGGCCGCGCTGCTCGATGCCCTGTGGCCGCGCCTGCGCCCGGGTGGCCGCATGTTGTACGCGACATGTTCGGTGCTGCAGGACGAGAATGCCCGGCAAGTGGACGCCTTCCTTGCCCGCCAGCCCGATGCCCGCGCCGCGCCGCTCGACGCGCGCTTCGGCCGCGTCTCCGGCGCTGGCCGCCAGCGCCTGCCGGGTGAGCAGGGCATGGATGGATTCTTTTACGCGCTTTTGACCAAGGCGCGCGCCACCGCCACCGCCACCGCCACCGCTACGGCTACGGCTACGGCTACGGCTGCGGCTGCGGCTACGTCCGGCGCCGCCGCGTGATCGCCGTGCCGGCCCTGGATGCGCGGCAACGTCGCGACCTCTACTGGCTGTTCGGTATCGCCTTGCTGGTGTTGTTCGCCGGCTACGGCCTGCGCGAGCCCTGGCCAGCGGATGAGCCGCGTTTCGTGCTGGTGGCCAAGCAGATGTTCGACGGCGGCTCGTGGCTGTTCCCGCATCGCGGGCAGGAGCTTTATCCGGACAAACCGCCGCTGTATTTCTGGTTGCTTGCTGGTGCGCGCACGCTGCTGGGCAGTTGGCGCTGGAGCTTCCTGTTGCCTTCGCTGTTGTCGGGTATCGGCGTGCTCGCGCTCACCTACGACCTGGGCCGGCGACTGTGGAACCATCGCGCCGGAGTGCTCGCCGCAGTGGCGGTGTTGTCGGCGCTGCAGTTCGACTACCAGTTCAAGCGCGCGCAGATCGATCCGACGCTGGTATTGGCCACGACCGCGGCGCTGTATGGATTGCTGCGCCATCTGCTGCTCGGGCCCGACTGGCGCGCCTACTGGCTGGGCTGTTTCTTCGCCGGCATCGGCGTGATCCTCAAGGGCGTCGGCTTCCTGCCCCTGCTGGTGCTGTTGCCGTATGCGGCGATGCGCGCGCACGGCTGGACTGGGTTTGCATCGAACCCGGAAGCACGCACAGGCATGGGCAATGGCGCGCGCTGGGCCTTGGGCGCGCTGGCGTTCTTCGGCGCGATCGCGCTGTGGCTTGCGCCGATGCTGGTCGTCGCACTCGGTAGCGGCGATCCGGAACATCGCGCGTATCTCGACGACCTGCTGTTCAAGCAGACCGCAACCCGCTACGCCGAGGCCTGGCATCACCACAAGCCGGCCTGGTATTTCCTCGGCATCATCGCCGGGTTCTGGCTGCCGTTCTCCCTGGCGCTTGGCTGGCTGTGGCGCGACTGGCGCGATGCCTGGCGCGCCCGCGACGCACGCACCTGGTTGCCCCTGGCCTGGAGCCTGATGGTGCTGGCGTTCTTCAGCGCCAGCCCGGGCAAGCGCGACATGTACATCCTGCCCATGCTGCCCGCCGTCGCGCTGGCCGCTGCCCCGTATCTCGACGCGCTCCTGCAACGGGTCGGGTTCCGGCGCGCCCTGTTGCTGTTCGCGGTCGCGCTGTCGGCGCTGTTGCTGGTGCTCGGCGCACTCGGCCTGCTCGCCCCGCTTCCTGCGATGCGCGCGCTGGTCACCGATCGCGGCATGGGCCCTGAGGTACGCTGGCTCTGGCTGATGCTGCTGGCGATTGGCGCGATCGGCCTGATTGCCGCTGCGCTGCTTCGCGTCGCCCGGGCACCGGTGGCGGTCGCCGTGCTGCTGGTCGCGCTGTGGTCCGGCTACGGCCTGGTCGCGCATCCGGTGCTGGATCCGAGCAGTTCGGCCTCGGCGTTGATGCTGCGCGCCCGCGCGCTGGCCGGCGCCGACACGCAGATCGGCCTGGTCGGATGGAAAGAGCAGAACCTGTTGCAGGCGCGCGGCCCGACCGTGGAATTCGGTTACCTCAAGCCACTGCCCGACCAGCTGCGCGATGCCGTGCAATGGCTGCGTGCCGACCCCACGCACCGCCGCCTGTTGTTGTCGCAGCCGCAAGAGCTGGTCGCGTGTTTCGCCGGCGCAGGCGAGGCGCCGCAACGCGTCGGCACCGCCAATCGGCGCGACTGGTACCTGGTGTCGTTGGCCGCGCTGGGCCCGGGTTGTCACGCCGACGCACTCCAAGACGACAGTCCGTGACCGCCTGCCACCGCGCGCCTGGCGACGTGCTTGAATCGGCCCATGCCAGTCCACCCATGCGTCCCCGCGACGGCGCGGCTATCATGGCGCTCCCTGGCGCATGGGCTCGCGCATGAACATCCTCATCCTCGGCGCTGGCCAGGTCGGCTCGTCGGTCGCCGCGGCATTGGCCACCGAGAAAAACGACATCACCGTGGTGGACCTCGACCACCAGCGGTTGCGCGACCTCGCCGAGAAGCTCGACATCCGCACCGTGGTCGGGCACGCCTCGCTGCCCAGCGTGCTGGAACAGGCTGGCGCCCGCGAAGCCGGGTTGTTGGTTGCGGTGACCTCCAGTGACGAGGTCAACCTGATTGCCTGCCAGGTGGCGGAGCGCCAGTTCGGAACCCCGACCCGCGTGGCGCGCCTGCGCGAATCCGAATACATGGCCATTGCCAACTCGGTGACCGCGGCGATTTCGCCCGAGGAACTGGTCACCAGGCACATCGAGCGCCTGATCGAATACCCGGGCGCGCTGCAGGTGCTGGACTTTGCCGACGGCCGCGCGCAACTGGTCGGTGTGCGCGCGGTCCGCGACGGCGCCCTGGTCGGCCACCAGATCCGCGAGCTGCGCCAGCACCTGCCGTCGAACGTGGATGCACGTGTCGCTGCGATCTTCCGCGGCGGCCGCGCGATCAAGCCCGAGGGCACCACGGTCATCCAGGCCGACGACGAAGTGTTCTTCCTTGCCGACGCCAAGAACATCCGCACCGTCATGAGCGAATTGCGCCGGCTCGACAATCGGCCGACCAAGCGCCTGCTGATCGCTGGCGGCGGCAACATCGGCCGCAAGCTGGCGCGCCGGCTGGAGAAGCGCTACCAGGTGAAAGTGCTGGAGCGTTCGCGCGAGCGTGCACGCAGCATCGCCGAGGAGCTGCTGAACTCGATCGTCCTGGTCGGCGATTGCGCCGACGAGGATTTGCTGCGCGAAGAGAACATCGACCAGACCGACGTCTACATGGCGGTGACCAACGACGACGAGGCCAACATCCTCTCGGCGATGCTGGCCAAGCGACTGGGTTGCCCGCGGGTGATGGCGCTGATCAACCGGCCTTCCTACGCGGAACTGGTCGAGGGCGGCAACATCGACATCGCAGTCAGCCCGCAACTGGTCACCCTGAGTGCCCTGCTCGCGCACATCCGCGAAGGCGCGCCGGCGCGGGTGTACTCGTTGCGCCGCGGTGCAGCCGAAGCGATCGAGGCGGTGGTGCGCGGCGACCGCCGCACCTCGCGGGTGATCGGCCGTTCGCTGGAGGAGCTCGACCTGCCCGAGGCCACCACCATTGGCGGCATCGTGCGCGGCGACAAGCTGCTGATCGCCCACCACGACGTGGTTATCGAGCCGGGTGACCACGTGATCCTGTTCGTCATGGACAAGCGGCAGATGCCGCAGGTGGACGCGCTGTTCCAGGCCGGTCCCGCCTGAGATGGGGCCGCGGCGCCAGGCGATGCAACGGATCTTCGGCGCGATCATCGCGCTGAGCTCGCTGGTGACCGTGCCGCCGCTGATCATCGCGCACTGGCTCGGCGAGCCAACCCAGGCGGCCTTCCTGAATTCCTTCCTCGCCATCGCCACGCTCGGCCTGTTGCTGTGGTACCCGGTGCGTAAGGTCGAGGTGGAGCTGCGCTTGCGCGACGGCTTCCTGGTCACCGCGGCCATCTGGATCCTCGCCAGTGTCGTATTGGCGTTGCCGTTTATCCTGGCACCGCCGCACCTGAGCCTGACCAACGCCGTGTTCGAGGCAACCTCCGGGCTCACCACCACGGGCGTCACCGTCATCACCGGGCTGGACGCCTTGCCGCGCAGCCTGCTGTTCTATCGCCAGTCGCTCGGCTTCATCGGCGGCATGGGTATCGTGATCCTGGCCGTGGCGATTTTGCCGATGCTCAAAGTGGGCGGCATGCACCTGTTCCGCGCCGAGACTGCCGGACCCACGCGCGACCACAAGCTGACCCCGCGCATCGCCGAAACGGCGCGCGCCCTGTGGATGGTCTACCTCGGGCTGAATGCGCTGTGCACGCTGATCTACTGGGTCGGCGGGATGAGCCTGTTCGATGCCATTTGCCACGCAATGTCCACGGTCGCCACCGCCGGCTTTTCCACCCACGACGCCAGCTTCGGCTACTGGAACAGCCCATTGCTCGAGGGCATGGCCACCCTGATGATGCTGGTCGCCGGCGCCAACTTCGGCATGCACTGGTACGCCTGGCGGCGGGCGACGCTGGCGCACTACCAAGCCGATCCCGAGCTGCGTTCGTTCGTCCTGCTCGCACTGATCGCAGGGTTGCTGGTCGCCGCGACCTTGTATGCGGGCGGCATCTACAACGCGCCGGGCAGCGCGCTGCGCCACGGCATCTTCCAGGCCGTGTCCAACCTGAGCACCACCGGCTTCGTTGCGGCCGGTGGCTACGCCGGCTGGCCGGGCGCAGCGCCGATGTTGCTGATCGGGCTGGCCTTCGTCGGTGGCTGCTCCGGCTCGACCGCCGGCGGCATCAAGGTGGCGCGCTGGCAGATGCTGGTGCGCCAGGGCCTGCGCGAAATTCGCCAACTGGTGCATCCAAAGGGCCAGTTCGTGGTCAAGGTCGGCGGCAAGCGCGTGTCCGAAAGCGTGGTGATTTCGGTTGGCGGCTTTTTCACCCTGTACCTGATCAGCTTCGTGGTGATGTCACTCGGCGTCGCAGCCACCGGCGTCGAGCCGATTACCGCGGTGGCGGCGGTCGCCTCCTGCCTCAACAACCTGGGCGGCAGCATCGGCGGCGTCGCCCATGGCTTCGGTGGATTGAGCGACATCGCCACCTGGATCTGCAGCTTCGCGATGATCCTCGGCCGGCTTGAGGTGTTCACGATCCTGGTGCTGCTGACGCCGCAGTTCTGGACCGAGTGAACGGGCGCACCGGACGCGATTCCACCAGCGCGCCAGATAGCTGGGCGTAGATTTCGCGCGCAATCGCCTCGGGCAGGCAAGGAATTTCCAGGCCGGGCTCGAAGGCGCCGGCACCTGCTGTATCGAACTGCAGCGTGGCCATGCCCAAGCGCCGATCAATGGGCGACTGCGTCAGCACCAGCGCCTGCAGCTTGGCAGTTTCCGCAAAGCGCCATTGCCGACCGATCCAGCCGCGTCGAAACACGACCAGGCCGTCGGCCACCGACCAGGCCGAGTGCGCCGCCCAGTTGCGTGCGCGCCAAACCAGCGCAGGCGCCGCAAGCATGGCCAACAGCGCCCACGGCCGCCACCATGCCGCAGCCGCCACGCTCGCCATCAGCAACAGCAACAGAGGCGGCAGCAACTTCCCCAGCCATGCGCGCGGATGCAAGGGCTGCCATTCGCGCACTGGCCATGCGCGGATCGGCAGCAAGCCGTCCACCAGGGCGTCGATGGTTGCCGGCGTGGCGATCGGCGCGAGTTCGCGCAGCGAACCCGCCTCGTTCAGCGTTTCGATCACCGCGGTATCCACGCGCAGCGCGCGCCGACCCATGAACCGGTGTAGCAGGCTTTCTTCGATCGTCCAGGCCTGGATGCGGTGGGCCGGCAAACTCGCGCGCAAGCGGGTGAACAGGCCGCGCTCCACCGTCAGGCGGCCGGCCTGTTCGCGCAGCACGAAACCATGGAACTGCAGTAGCGCCAAGGCGACGGAAAACACCCGCAGCAGGACAATCCCCGCCAGCACCAGCAACAACACTGCGCCGGCCAGCGCCCAGGTCGACAGGTGCAGCGCATCGGCCTGGCCCGACAGCCATCGGCCAAGTTCAGTGAACAGGCGTCCAAGCAGGTTGTTGCCCGATTGCGCCAGCAGCGCCAGCGCGCCGCCCACCACCAGCATGCCGCGGTTGCTCACCAGGCCCTGGCGGATGACCTCGGCGGTATCCAGGCGCAGCAAGGTGCGGGCGGCCTCCGCGCCCGCGCCACCGCTCGCGTCGATCGCCGCCGCGCGGTCCGCTCCGGCAGGCGTGCTAAGCGAGACCTCCCGGCCACGGACCAGGCGCTCCAGCGCCTGCGCCCGGTCCAACCGCAACACCTGCATCCGGCCCTCGGGCTTGGCCGCACCGGCCGACTCCAGGTGCACCTCGGCCACGCCGAACAGGCGATGCAACAGGTTCT
>JBKJMY010000334.1:0-13585 GCA_046596115.1 Arenimonas sp. | reverse complement strand
GCTTCATTGTCCAGTCACCGCCCAAGGCCACGCCGCCGACTGCTGCACCATTGATGACGCGGAAGTCGCAGGCCCGCGGCCGCTCACGCAGGGGGCCGGCGGGCAGCAGCAGGCCATTGCCATAGCCGCGCGCACCATCCACCACTTCGATCTCGATATCCCGCGCCAGGCGACGGTGCTGCAGGCCGTCGTCGCATAGCAGCAGGCGCGCGCCCGCGCCGATCGCGGCCCTCGCTGCGGCAACCCGGTCAGGATCCACGAATACCGGTACACCGGCGCCTTCGAACAGCAACCTGGGTTCGTCGCCGCTGTCGGCCAGCGGCGTGTCCTCGTGCACCTGCACGGCCTTTCCATGGCGACGTCCGTAGCCGCGCGTGAGGATGGCCGGCGCGCGACCCGAGGCCGCGAGATGCCGCGCCAACGCAATCACCAGTGGCGTCTTGCCGGTGCCACCGGCGGTGAAGTTCCCCACCACGATGACTGTCGCCCCGACCCGCTGCGCCACCGAGCGCGACTCGGTCGCTGCCATGCCGATGCGGTAGATGCCGGCCAGCGCCCGCAACGACATCCCGGGCGGCTCATTGCCGTACCAGCGCCGATGCAACCAGGCTTCGAGCGCGCCGCCGCTCACGCGGGCCCCGCATCCTCGCGGAACTGCATGCGATGCAGGTGCGCGTACAAGCCGCCACGCGCGAGCAACTCGGCGTGGGTGCCCTGCTCCACCAGCCGACCCTGCTCGAGCACCAGCACCTGGTCGGCGTGTTCAATCGTCGACAGGCGATGCGCAATGACCAGGGTGGTGCGATCGGGGATCAGGTGATTGAGCGCGTCCTGCACCAGTCGCTCGGACTCGTTGTCCAGTGCCGCCGTAGCCTCATCAAGCACCAGGATGGGTGCGTCCTTGAGCATCGCGCGGGCAATTGCAATGCGCTGGCGCTGCCCGCCCGAAAGCAGGGCGCCGTTCTCACCAATGCCGGTGTCCAGGCCTTGCGGCAAGCGGGTGATGAATTCCGAGGCATTGGCGGCATCTGCAGCGCGTTGCAGTGCATCGGCATCGGCGCCGGGGCGGCCATAGGCAATGTTCGCCGCGACGCTGTCGTCGAACAACATCACCTTCTGCCCGACCAGGGCAATCTGCCGGCGAAGATCCGCCAGGCGGTAATCATCCAGCGGCACGCCGTCGAGCAGGATGCGGCCGCCGCTGGGCTCATAGAACCGGGGCAACATCCGGATCAGCGTGGATTTACCACTGCCCGAGCGTCCAACAATTGCCGTCACCGTGCCTGGCATGGCGCGAAAGCTCACGCCGTCCAGCGCTGGGGAGGTCTGGCCGATGTAGCGCAGGCTGACATTGTCGAAGGCAATCTCGCCGCGCGCGCGCGCCAGCGGCCGGGTGCCGATGTCGACTTCGTCGCGCTCGTCGATCACGGCAAACAGGCGCTCGGCCGCGGCAATTCCGCGCTGCACCGAACTCTGGATATTGGTGATGCGCTTGAGCGAGGGGATCAGCGCCATCATCGCCATCATCAGTGCAACGAAACTGCCTGCACTCATCCGGCCCATCGACGCCTCGCGCCCTGCCACCAACAGGATCACAGCCAGCGCGGCGGCCGCCAGCACCTGCACCACCGACGAAGCACTGGCACGCGTGGCTTCGACTTTGAGATTCAGGCGCAGGTTGCGCTGCGCCAGCGCGCGGTAGCGCTCGGCCTCGGCGTCCTGGGCGCCGTAGATCTTCACTTCCTGCTGCGCGGACAGCACTTCCTCGGCGGCCTGGGCCATGCTAGCCACGCCGGTCTGGATGCCGCGGTTGATCCGCCGATAGCGCGCGCCAACGTAACCGGAGATCGCCGCGATCAATGGCGCCACGACCAGCATCGCCATGGTCACGCGCACGCTCTGGTACAGCATCACGCCGAGCAGCGCGACGATGGTCAGGCTGTCGGTGACGATGACTTTGATCGCCTCGCTGGTGGCCTGTGTCACTTGCTCGGTGTCGTAGTTCAGCCGTGAAACCAGCGCCGCCACGGGCTCCTGGTCGAAGCGCTCGCTGGGCAGGCGCAGGTATTTGGACAACACCGTGGTGCGCAGGTCGCGCACGACGCTTCGGCCCGAGCGCGCCATGCCGATGTCAGTGACCCAGGTTGCCAGGCCACGCAGCACGAACAGCCCGACGATCGCCAGCGGCAGGCTCCAGCGCACGGCGGCGTTGTGCTGCACAAATGTCTGGTCAACCATCGGCCGCATCAGCGAAGTGAAACCCGCCGCGGCGCCCGCCTCGATCAGCATGCCGCAGCCGGCTGCCACCAGCATCCAGCGGTAAGGCAATGCGTAGCTGAGAAGGCGGCGATAGGTGTGCCATGGCGATGGCGGAGCCGCCACGGTGGTGGCCTGCTCCGGCACTTGCATGGTCACGGCTTGCGCTCGGGCGAGGTGGCGATGCGCAGGTGCACGAAACCGAGTTGGCCAAGTGCGTCTTCCGCCGTCACCACGGCCTGGTGTGGCGTGCGCCCGTCCGCGCGCAGGATCACTGGCTGGTCGCGGGCATCGCCGGCAACTGCGGCAATCGCCTGTTTCAGTGAGGCGACGTCGGTCTTGAGTACCTCGGTGTTGCCCACGTAGTAACGTCCCTCGACATCCACCATCACGATCAGCGGCGGCCCTTTGTCGGCCACGATGCCGGCCTGCGCCGTGGGCAACTGGATCTTGAGTGCTGTGCGCTGGTTGAAACTGGTGGTCAACACCAGGAACAGGATCAGGCAGAACAACACGTCGATCAGCGAGACCAGATTGATCTCGGGTTCGTCCTGCGCCTGCCCGCGGCCGATCTTCATCGAGCCGGCCTCATCGCGTCAGCCTCATCGAGCCGGCCTCATCGAGCGAGCCTCATCGAGCCGCTCTCATCAACCATCCTGCGCCGATGCTCATGCCTGCTCGCCCTTCCGCGCGCGCGTCGAACCCGGCTTGGCCGCCGGCATGATGCCCTCGTCGATGGTATCGAGCAGGGCGATCGCCTGCTTTTCCATCTCCACCACGTACTCGGCGATCCGCCCGCGGAAGTAACGGTGGAACATGACCGCAGGGATGGCGACGCACAGCCCGCCCGCCGTGCTGATCAGCGCCTGGCCAATGCCACCAGCCAATGCATTCACATCGCCAACGCCTGAGGTCACGATCTTGAGGAACATCTGGATCATGCCAAACACCGTGCCAAGCAATCCCAACAGCGGGGAGACCGAAGCAATCGTGCCCAGGGTATTCATGAATCGCTCGAGCTGGTGCATGACGTGGCGGGCCACGTCTTCCACCCGCTCCTTGATCAGCTCGCGTGGGCGGTAGCGCATGTCCAGGGCCGCCGCGAGGATCTCGCCCAGCGGGGAGTTCCGGCGCAGCACTTCGATGTGCGAGGGGTCCAGCTGCCGGCCACGCGCCCATTCGCGGACTTCCTCGCCCAGGCCGGGCGGCAGGATGTCCTTGCTGCGCAGGCTCCAGAATCGCTCGATCACGATCGCGGCGGCGATGACCGCCAGCACGATGATCGGCACCATCACCCAGCCACCCGCTTTAATCAGTTCGAACACGCCTCAATTCCTCGCTCGCATGGCCGATAGCATAGCCCGGGGCGTCCGCCGGCGGCTCCCTCCAGAACCGCCGGGGCTGCTGCCTGCGCTCCGACAGCAGCCGGCAGCCCGCCGGATCGATGCGAAACCGCAATGCGCCCGTGCTGGCAGTCACCCAGACGGACGCGCCCCGCCCGGCCCACCGGGACACGACATCCTCGCGCGGCAATCCGCCGCGGTCGTGCCAGGCGGTCGAGAACACGACACTCGCTGGTTGCGTCGCCTCCAGGAAAGCGGCATCGACGGAATTGCGACCACCATATCGGGGCGCCAGCAGCAGGTCCGAGCGCAGCGCTGAACCCTCGATTGCCACCAGCCGCGCCTGGACGACTGTCCCGATGTCCCCGGGCAACAACGCCACGCGGCGGCCGGCCGATACCCGCAACACGCAGGAACTGTCCTTGCCCAGGTACGGAAACTCGGGCGGCGGATGCAGGATCCGGAATTCGACGCCGTCCCACGACCAGCGCTGCTTGCGTGAGCAGATTCCCATGCCGGGCCGGGCCCAGCCCCCGGGCCCGATGACGCGGGCTGATGGGTAGGCACGCCGTACGGCATCCAGTCCTCCGGCGTGGTCGCGCCCACCCTGGGACACGATGATTTCATCCAGGTGGCCGATGCCGCGCGCACGCAGCGCCGGCACCACGGCCGATGCGCCCGCATCCTGCCCGCGTGAGCCGGCAGGCCCGGCATCGAACAACAACGCGTGCTGCTTCGTGGTCACGACAATCGCGACGCCGTGGCCAACGTCAAGGAACTCCACGTCGAATGCGCCTGTTGGCGGGCGGTGCAGGGCTGGCCAGACCAGCGGTAGCCAGAGCAATCCAGCAAGCCACTTTCCGGGTGTCCCGCGCGGCAGCAGCCACCAGAAGGCGCCCGCTGCCGCCAGCACGACGGCGGCCAGGGTGGGTTCGGCGAGGAACAAGCCGCTGCCGCCGACATCTTGCAGCCATCCCAGCGCGGACCAGAGCGCATCCATCATCCAGGCGGCGGCGTGCCAGCTTGCCTCAGCCAGCGGCGCGTTGACTGGCAGCATGAGCAGCCCGAACAGGCAGCATGGAACGACAGCCAGGCTGATCAATGGAACACCCACAAGATTCGCCAGGGGACCAGACGCCGAGGCCTGGCCGAAAAACAAAGCCGTCAGCGGCAAGAGCCCGATGGTGGCGATCCATTGGACCCCAATCAGGCCGCGCAACGGGGATGTCATGCCATCCCTTGGCAAGCACCACAGCAGCCACGCAACGCCCGCGAAACTGAGCCAGAAGCCCGGGAACAGCACCGATAGTGGATCCAGCGCGAGCAGGAAAATCAGCGACAGCGACAGGCCATCGCCCGCACTGGATGCGCGCCGTGCGAGCCGTGCAGCCAGCACGGCAACGATCATCAGCAGCGTGCGCTGCGTCGGAAGCGCCGACCCTGCCATCGCGCAGTAGATTCCCGCCGCCGCGCACGCTGCAATCGCCGAAGCCTGCGGACGCGCTATACGTCGTCCGAGCACCGGCAGCAGCCCGAACAGACAGCGCGCCAGCAGGGCGCCAAATCCGGCGACCAATCCGACATGGAATCCAGAGATGGCGATCTGGTGGGTGAGGCCAGTCGCGCGAAGCCGCTCCCAGTCGGCATCGGCGAGTTGGCGCGTGTCGCCCACCGCGAGCGCCTGCACGAAGCGGCCCGCGTGCGCGCCCAGCGCCTGCGCGATGCGCGCGGACAGCTGGTCACGCCAGGCATCCATGCCTTGCCCGCCAGCCAACACGCGTGCGGTACGCGGCCGCAACACGGTGCCTGTCGCGGCCCGGCCGGCGGCCAGGCTGCGTTGCTCGACGTCCATGCCGCCTGGATTGAGCTCGCCATGCGGGGGCTTGAGCCGGAGATCGAAACGCCAGCGACTTCCAGGCTCGACCAGTCGGCGCGGCCCGTACCATCCCACGCGAACGACGGCGCCGACCAGTCCGGGACGGTCAGCATGCTCGACGCGAAGGTCGAACCGCTGCGCGCTGTCGCCACGATCGGGCAAGCCAAGCACGCGCCCCTCGACCTGCACTTGGGTGCCAGCGAGGGCTTCCGGCAGACGCGCCTGAAGCCGCGAACCGGCGGTGATACAGGCCCATGCCAATCCCAACAGCAGTGCGGCCACCGCGCGCGAAGGCACCGATGCTTGTCGCACGAAGGCAACCATCGCCAAGGCCAACAACGGCAGGGAAACCTGGGCCGGCGGCAATACCGGCAATGCCTGGACCGCAGTCGCACCCGCCAGCATCGCCACTGCCACCCCGGGACCCAGGGGCGGCAATGGCGTGGCGGTGCGCATGGATCAGCCGGCGGCGTCGGTCAGCGGATGCAGGCGACCCTGCGTGAGTTCCAGCGTGCGATCGAGCCGGCGTGCAAGGCGGTGGTCATGTGTCACCAGGACCAGTGCAGTGCCGATCTCACGATTGAGTTCAAGCAGTAATTCGAACACCGATTCGGCCGTCTTCTCATCGAGGTTGCCAGTCGGCTCATCGCCAAGCACGCAGGCCGGCCGTGTCACCAGCGCACGTGCAACGGCAGCGCGTTGCCGCTCGCCGCCTGACAGTTCGCCAGGTTTGTGCCCCAGCCGATGGCCGAGCCCCACCCGCTCCAGCAGGTGCAACGCTGGCGCGCGCGCAGATGCGGCCGCATCGCCGCGGATCATCAGCGGCAGCATCACGTTCTCGAGCGCGGTGAATTCCGGCAGCAAGTGGTGGAATTGGTAAACGAAGCCGAGGGCGCGATTGCGCAGGCGGCCACGCGCTGACTCGCCAAGGCCGGCCATCCGTTCACCGGCCACGTTCACTTCACCCGAGGTTGCGGTGTCGAGTCCACCGAGCAGGTGCAGCAGCGTGCTCTTGCCTGCGCCGGACGCCCCGACAATCGCGACGGTCTCGCCGCGTCGAACCGACAGGTCGAGGTTGTCAAACACAGGCGTGACCAGATTGCCTTCCTGGTAGGTCTTGGCCAGCGCGCGGCAGCCGATCACCTCGTCGTTGGCATCGACGGACATGTCCTGGCTCCAGTTATTCATAGCGAAGCGCCGCAGCCGGGTCGGTCCGCGATGCGCGGTGCGCCGGATAGATCGTGGCGATCAGGCACATGACCATCGCCACGATCGCCACCGTGGCCACGTCCGAGGGTTCGATGGCGGTCGGCACCCCGCTGATGTAATACACATCCGCCGGCATGAGCTCACTGCCGGTGAGATGTTCGATGAACTTGACGATATAGCTGAGGTTGTCCGACAGCAGGATGCCACCGAGCGTGCCCAAGCCGACGCCGACGACGCCGATGATCGTTCCCTGCACCATGAACACCCGCATCACCGCGCCGGGCGAGAGGCCCAGGGTGCGCAGGATGGCGATGTCTGACTGCTTGTCCTGCACCAGCATGACCAGCGACGACACCAGGTTGAAGGCCGCGATGGCAATGACCAGTGACAACAACACGAACATCACCGTCTTTTCCATCTTCAGCGAGCGGAAGAAATTCTCGTGGTCGCGGGTCCAGTCGCGCACCCGGTAGATGCCATCCATCTTGTTGGCCAGGCTGCGTGCCACGTTCCAGGCATCCCACAGGTCGGTGAGTTTCAACCTTACGCCGGTGACACCCTCGCCCATGTGCATCAGCCGCTGTGCATCCCGCAGGTGGATGACGGCAAGGCCGAAATCGTACTCCTGCGCACCGACTTCGAAGATGCCCGACACTTTGAACCGGCGCGCCCGTGGGATCGGTCCGATTGGGGTGACGGTCGCCTCGGACACGAACACGTTCACCGAATCGCCGACGCCAACGCCGAGTGTCTGCGCCAGCTCGTTGCCGAGCACGATGTTGTACTCGCCCGCCTGCAGGTCGGACAACTTGCCCTGCTTCATCTTCGAGCCAAGATCGGAGACCTCGGCCTCATTGGCGGGCAGCACGCCGCGGATCAATGCGCCCTGGCGACGCGCGCCTTGCAACAGTGCCTCGGTCTGGATGTAAGGCGCGGCGCCGAGCACGCGCGAATCCTTGCGACTCATCGCCACCGCCTTCTGCCAGTCCTGCAACGGACCGTCGACACCATCGATGGTGGCGTGCGAAACCATGCCAAGGATGCGGTTGCGCAATTCCTCCTGGAATCCGTTCATCACCGAAATGGTGGTGATCAGCGCCATCACCCCGATCAGGATGCCCAGGATCGATGCCATGGAAATGAAGGAAATGAAGCCGTTTCGACGCTTGGCGCGCAGGTAGCGCAGGCCGATTGCCAGTGACAGGGGCCGGAACATGGTCATCCTCGGGAGTTCAGCCTTGTATTGTCGCAAGAGTGGAGCCGGTTTCGGGGATTCCGGCACCGGCTGCAATCTGCAGGACACGACGACGATCCTCGCCCAGGGTGTCGGGCCACCAGACCAGGCTGTGCCGCCGCCCGGCCGAGTCCCGGCCCTGAAGGCTGGCCACCGGGCCACGAACATGGATTGCAAGCTGATCCAGCCGCAGATGCAGTCCTGTCCGGTCCGCAGAAATCCTCACGCTGCGCCCGTCAACCGCGAATTGGAGGCTGCGTGCGGGCCGCCGACCTTCCCGGCGCGCCAACCGCAGTGCTTCGAGCCCTGCCGCAGCCGCGCCCACCCGAGCCAGCGGCACTGGCGCCGCACTGAGCAGGCAAGCCGTCGCCGTCATGGCCCCGAGCAGGATCAATGCGGCGCTCAGCAGCGCCGAGGGCCGCCAGTCAAGCAGGCAGTGGGCCGGGATCGCTTCGCGTGATCGTCTGGACAAGGGCGGCAAGCTCCGGATCGTCGGGGCTCGACAGCCCCATGCACCATTGCCAGAGCCTATCGTCCTCGCAGTCCAGGAGCCGTCGGAAAACACCTCTTTGCGCGTCAGTAGCCTGCGGCCAGCGCTGCTCGAGCCAGCGCAGGAGCAACTGGTCCAGTTCACGCATGCCTCGCCGACAGCGCCAGCGCAGTGCCCGTACCTCGGCGTCTTGGCTCACCAGGCCTTCTTGTAAGCCGGGTACAGCGACGCGGAGTCGACCATCTCAGGCGCCGCGGCGCTTGAGCATCAACTGCTTGATCTCGCCGATCGCCTTGGCCGGATTCAGGCCCTTCGGACAGGTCCGCGTGCAGTTCATGATGGTGTGGCAGCGATAGAGCTTGAACGGGTCCTCGAGGTCATCGAGTCGCGCGCCAGTGTCTTCGTCACGCGAATCCACGATCCAGCGATGTGCCTGCAGCAGGACGGCCGGGCCGAGGTAGCGCTCGCCATTCCACCAGTAACTCGGGCACGCGGTCGAGCAGCAGAAGCACAGGATGCATTCGTACAACCCGTCGAGCTTCTCGCGGTCTTGCTTGGACTGCAGGCGCTCGGTCGCTGCGGGCGGCGAGCTCTGCGTGCGGATCCACGGGCGGATCGACGCGTACTGCGCGTAGCTATGGGTGAGATCGGGCACCAGGTCCTTGACCACCGGCATATGCGGCAGCGGATAGATCGGCACTTCGGCCTTGCCGCATTCGCCGATGCCCTTGGTGCAGGCCAGGGTATTTCCGCCGTCGATGTTCATCGCGCACGAACCGCAGATGCCCTCGCGGCAGGAGCGACGGAAAGTCAGGGTCGGATCGACTTCGTTCTTGATCTTGATCAGCGCGTCCAGGACCATCGGGCCGCACTTGTCCAGGTCGATCTCGTACGTGTCGGTACGCGGGTTCTCGCCCGTGTCCGGATCCCAGCGATAGATCTTGAAGCTGCGCACGTTCTTGGCGCCCGCGGGCGCCGGGAAATGCCGCCCTTTGCGGATCTTCGAATTTTTCGGGAGCGTGAACTCGGCCATTGCTTGCTCTTGTGGTTTGAGGGATCGCGGCGGGTTTTTAACAGACGAATGTCTGGTCAAGCCGCTCCCACAGGGATCAGTACTTGCGTTCTCTCGGCGGGATGGCGTCGACGTCCTTGGTGAGCACGCTCAGGTGCACCGGGCGATAGTCGATGCGGGTGTCACCCGCTTCGTCCACCCAGCACAGGGTGTGCTTCATCCAGTCGGCATCGTCGCGCTTGGGGAAATCTTCGCGCGCATGTGCGCCGCGGGACTCGGTGCGGTTCGCCGCCGACACCATCGTCGCGACGGCCTGGCCGAGCAGGTTCTGCAGTTCCATGGTTTCGATCAGATCGGAGTTCCAGATCAACGAGCGATCCGAAACTTTCACGTCGGCGAAGCTGGCATGCACCTGGCGGATCGTCTCAACGCCCTGCCCGAGCGTTTCACCTGTGCGGAACACAGCGGCGTCGTTCTGCATGGTGCGTTGCATCTGGTCGCGGATCACTGCCGTCGGCGTGTCGCCATTGGCATTGCGCAACGCATCCAGGTTCGCCAGCGATTTGTCGCAGGCGCTGGCCGGCAGGGTCGAATGCGACATGCCCGGGCGGATCGACTCTGCGCAGCGGTTGGCCACCGCGCGGCCGAATACCACCAGGTCGAGCAGCGAATTGGAGCCAAGTCGGTTTGCGCCGTGCACGGACACGCAGGCGGCTTCGCCGATCGAGTAAAGTCCGGGCACCACGGTATCGGGATTGCCGTCCTTCATGGTCACGACTTCGCCGTGGTAATTGGTCTGCAGCCCACCCATGTTGTAGTGCACCGTGGGCAGCACCGGGATCGGCTGGCGGGTCACATCCACGCTGGCAAAGATCTTGGCCGTCTCGGCAATGCCCGGTAGTTTTTCGTGGATGATGGCCGGGTCGAGATGGGTCAGGTCCAGGTAGATGTGATCCTTCAGCGGGCCGACGCCACGTCCTTCGCGAATCTCGATGGTCATTGCACGACTGACCATGTCGCGCGGCGCAAGATCCTTCACGCTTGGCGCATAGCGCTCCATGAAGCGCTCACCCTCGGAATTGCGCAGGATGCCGCCTTCGCCACGCACGCCTTCGGTGATCAGGCAACCGGCGCCATAGATGCCGGTCGGATGGAACTGGACGAACTCCATGTCCTGCAGCGGCAGGCCGGCACGCAAGGCCATGCCACCGCCGTCGCCAGTGCACGTATGCGCCGAGGTCGCCGAGAAATACGCGCGACCGTAGCCGCCGGTGGCCAGCACCGTACCCTGGGCACGGAACAGGTGCAGCGTGCCCTCGGCCATGTCGATGGCCAGCACGCCCTTGCAGGCGCCTTCGCTGTCCAAGATCAGGTCGAGCGCGAAGTATTCGATGAAGAACTTGGCGTCGTGCTTGAGCGACTGCTGGTACAGCGTGTGCAGGATCGCGTGGCCGGTGCGGTCGGCCGCGGCGCAGGTGCGCTGGGCTGGCGGGCCTTCGCCGTACCTGGTGGTCATGCCGCCGAACGGGCGCTGGTAGATCTTGCCTTCCTCGGTGCGCGAGAACGGTACGCCGTAGTGCTCGAGTTCGATGATCGCGGGAATCGCTTCCCGGCACATGTATTCGATCGCGTCCTGGTCACCCAGCCAGTCCGAGCCCTTCACGGTATCGAAGAAGTGGTAGCGCCAGTCATCCTCGCCCATGTTTCCGAGCGCAGCCGAGATGCCGCCCTGCGCTGCGACCGTATGCGAGCGCGTCGGGAAGACCTTGGTGATGCAGGCCGTCCGCAGGCCCTTGGCGGCGAGGCCGAAGGTCGCGTGCAGCCCGGCGCCGCCGGCGCCGACAACAACCATGTCGTACTTGTGTTCGGTTATTTTGTAGGCGCTCATTGTGCTTTCGTGGATCCCGGACTCAGGCTGTGAAGACGATGCGGCCGATCGCAAGGATCGATGCGAGCGCGGACAGGAAGTAGGCAAACTTGATCACGATCTGCAGGGCCACTTCCAGCCAGCCATGCACGTAGTCCTCGACGATCACCTGCATGCCCAACTGGGCATGCCAGGACAACGACAGCACGAACGCAAGCAGGAGCGAGGCATTGAACGGCGAGGCGATGGCGGCGCGCACGACCTGCTGGTCGGCGCCGATCAGTCCCACCGCCAGCCACGCAAACCACGGGGCAAGCAGCAGCAGCGCCACTGCCGTCAGGCGTTGCACCCACCAATGGCGGACTCCATCCTTGGCCGAGCCCAGGCCGCGGGCAATGGCGATTGGATCACGCAGGTTCGCGCTCATGCGATGCCGCCGGCGCGCAGGCCAACCCAGGCCAGCACCGCCATCAGTACGATACACAGCACGACCACGGTCCACCCGGTCGCATACACACGCGGCAATTCGAAGCCCCAGCCGATGTCCCAGAGCAGATGGCGGATGCCGTTGAGCAGGTGGTACGCCAACGAAGCCGCGACCGCCAGCAGGACGATCACGCCAGGCACGGATCCGGCCAATGCATTGAAGGCCTGGAACGACTCGGCGCTGCCGGCGGCAGCGACCAGCCATGCCGTCAGGATGAATGCGCCAATGGCCAACATGCCTCCCGTGATCCGATGCAGGATCGACAGCACCGAGGTCAGCTGCCGGGCATAGATCTGCAGGTGTGGCGACAGCGGGCGTGGATGTGCGGCCATGGATGGGCTCTCGGATTCGGCGTGGGCGCGCGTGGGCGCGGTCAGAAATCGATGCAGCGTCCGTTGCGTTCCCAGTCGCCGTAGCGAGTGGGATCCAGACGCGGGGCCGCCGGAGCGGGCGTTGCGGTTTCAGGAGTTTCCACCACCGCGGGTGTCTCGGCGATGACTGATTCGCCTGCCATGGGCGAGGTGGCTGCGTCGACGGGCTCGGCCGGACGCTCACCATGGCCTATCATCTGCGGACTGAACACCATGCGCATATGTTAAGTCCCGACCCCACTTCCGGCAAGACAATCCCGTCGCCATCGGCGCGCTTCGTGCTGGAGCGATGGAGCGCGCTGACCTGTACAGGGCCGGATGCAGCGGCATTCCTGCAGGCTCAGACAATGAACGATGTGCGGGCACTGACGCCTGGACGTTGGCATTGGAATGGCTGGCTGACTGCAAAAGGGCGCGTGGTCGCGGTGTTTGCGCTGCTGCGCATGAGTGAAGACGCCTTCACGCTGATCGTGCCCGACCTTCCCGCCGCCGAACTTGCGACCGCATTGCAGCGCTTTGTATTCCGCAGCAAGCTGCGCCTCGAAGGCTTGGCGGAGGGCGGCGTCTTCGGACAGTTCGACGCATCCGCAGCCCCGCCCCATCCTGAGGTTGCGCTACAGGGCGTGCACGGCGCGTGGACGCTCGACATGGGCACGCGCGGGTGCGCCCGCTGCCTGCATGTCGCTGCGGGCGGTGTGCCAACCGCGTCCACACCAGCTGCGAGTACGCCGTCAAATCCGGATGCCCGGGCCCAGTCAGCGCGTTGGCTCGTCGAGGACCTGCGCTTCGGGCTGCCGCGCCTGTCCGAGAGGCAGCGCGGTGCATGGACCCCACAAATGCTGTCCCTGCAGCGCCTGCGCGCCTTCAGCCTGACCAAGGGCTGTTATCCGGGGCAGGAAATCGTAGCGCGCACCCACTACCTGGGCCAGGCGAAGCGCAGCCTGCATCTGATCACCGGGCCTGGCCTGCGCGAAGGCGACGAAGTCCGCACCTCGGAAGGCGCCCTGCTCGGCACGATCGTGTCTGCCGATCCTGCCGAAACCGTGGGCCTCGCCGTCCTTGCCCGTGACAGCGGATCGGAGCCGCTCGTGGTTGCCGGCGGGCAGGCGCGGGAAGAACCCCTGCGGGACGGGCTGCAACGACCCGTGTGACAGGCTTCACGGCCTCGCGGCCGCGTGATTGGCGAACGCAGGACAACCTGCTATACCCGCAAGCACTTGGGGAGAGTTTGCACATGAAAAAACACGCATTTTCCGCCGTGGCGCTTCTTTTTGCGCTTGTGGCGACGGGCACCGCCGGCGCTGTCGACTATACCGTCAGCGTTGAGCCCAACTATCCGCCGGCGCAGGCCAAGCAGGTCTATCAGCCGCTGCTGGACTATCTCTCGCGCACCACCGGGCAGCATTTCGTCCTGCGCACCTCCGGCAATTACCACGTGTT
>JBKJMY010000261.1:0-4600 GCA_046596115.1 Arenimonas sp. | reverse complement strand
CCAGCACTTCGGAGGGGCCCGCGGCCATGTCGATCGCGGCGCCCTCGGCATCCATCGACACCTGGCGCTTGGCTTCGGTGACGTAGGCGTTGCCGGGGCCGAACAGCTTGTCGCAGGCCGGCACCGATTCGGTACCAAACGCCATGGCGGCGATCGCCTGCGCGCCGCCGAGCTTGAACACGCGGGTGACGCCGCACAACTTCGCCGCGGTCAGCACCACCGGGTCGGCACTGCCATCCGGACGCGGCGGCGTGCACATCACGCTTTCGCCACAACCGGCGAGCGCAGCCGGCACGCCGAGCATCAGCGCGGTGGACGGCAGCGGTGCGGTGCCGGCTGGAACGTACAGGCCGACCCGCCCGAGGCCGCGCAGGATGCGTCCACAGCGCACACCGGGCGCGGTCTCCACATCGAACGGCGCAGCCATACCGGCGGCATGCCAAGTGATCAGACGCTCGCGCGCCTCCAGCATCGCGTCGTACAGGGCTTGTGGCACGGCGGCGCGGGCGGCGGAAAACTCGTCGGCACTGACTTCAAAATTCGCCAATTCCGCAGCGTCAAAGCGGCGGGTCAGCGCACGCAGCGCGCCATCACCGTCGGCGCGTACCTGTGCAATGACGCGGGTGACCCGCGACTGCACGTCCGAATCTGTCTCGCGCGTGCCACGGTGCAGGCAGTCAGCCTGCGCAGCCGCATCGAGCAGGCTCCAATCCAGGACGCGCAGGGCGACGGTCGCGCCGTCAGCGGGGAGTGTACTCGCGCTCATGCCAGCATCTGCTCCACCGGCAACACCAGTAGCCCGGAGGCGCCCGCGCGTTTCATGTCCTCGAGCCGCTGCCAGGTCATGGCACGACGGCACAGGGCCTGCAGCGACACATCGTCGTCGCGACCGTCGATCCGGGTCACGGTCGGCGGCTCGGCGTCGTCGAGCAGTTTCAGGATCGCCGGCAAGGCGCTGCGTGGCGCCTGGAACAGCAACAGCTTGCTGGCGCGCAGGCTTATCACCCCGTCCAGGCGGCGCAACAGCATCGCTGCGAGGTCCGCGCGCGCATCGGTAAACGCCTCTGCCGGACCGGCGAGCACGGCTTCGCTCTCGAGCACGATCGCGACTTCCTTGAGCTGGTTCGCCAACAGCGTGCCGCCGGTGGACACGAGGTCGCAGATACTTTCGGCCTTGCCCAGCCGCGGCGCGATTTCCACCGAGCCCGACAGGACCACCGGCTCGGCATCCACGCCGTTGTCGCGCAACCAGCGCGCCAGCAGGTGCGGATAGCTGGTGGCGATGCGCGTGCCCGCAAGGCGTTGCGGTCCGGCCCAGTCCCAATCGTTCGGCACTGCAATCGACAGCCGGCAGCGGCCGAAGCCGAGCATGCGCAGCGTACCGACCGCCGGCTCGGCGCCGGCTGCTTCGCGCTCGGCGCCCTGCTCCTCGAGCAGATTGCGCCCGACGATGCCCATGTCGCAGACGCCCTCGGCGATCAGGCCGGGGATATCGTCGTCGCGGACCAGCAGCAAATCGACGGGCTGGGTTTCACCGAAGCAGAACAGGCGGTCGCGACTCTCGCGGAAACTGAAGCCGGCGCGCGCAAGCAACTCACGCGCCGGATCGCTGAGGCGGCCCGATTTCTGGATGGCAATGCGCAAACGGTCGTGCGTCCGCATGACGCGGGTTTCCTTTTGTTCGTGGAATCAGTGGGAGTTCTTGCCGTCGCCAAGGACACGATCAGCAGCAAGACGATAGCCGCCGGCACCGAGGTCCAGGCAGCGGGCGATGCGGCCGACCGTCGTGACGCTGACGCCGGTACGGTCGTGGATCTCGCGATAGGCCAGCCCCTCGACCAGCAGCGGGACAACCCGCCAGCGATCGGCGATGGCCTCCAGCTCGGCCGGCGTGCACAAATCGGCCAAGAACGCGCGCAGTTCCCCGGCCGACCGCATGGCCAGCATGGCGTCGACCAGATGGTCGAGCGCGCCGGGCCGATCGGGCACTGGCAGGGAGCTTTGGGAGTCGCGGCGTTTCATTGTGCTAATGTAACAGCACATTAGTACATTCGTCAAACCGGAACCGGGTTCCGGTTTGGGTTCCAGTCACGGCCGGGCGCATGGCGACTCTCCGTTGGTCAAGTTAAGGTATGGGCCAAGTGCCAGCGCCAGCCCCGGGGAGTCCTGCTTGAGATCGCTACTCTGCCTCGCCTGCTGGCTACTCCTGGCGGTCTGCGGGATCGGCCAGGCCGTGGCTGCGGACCAGCGCGTGCTGGTCAGCCCGGGCCTGACCAACCTGGATTTGTCCCCGCACGTTGGCTATCTGCTGGATCCGGACGGGCGCGCGGACGCATCTGCAATGTTCGATGCGGCCGCCCAGGGCCGCTTCAAGCCGCTGCCGAACGGCAATGCAACCTTCGGCTTCGGCAACGGTGCGTACTGGTTCCACACATCACTGTTCAACCAGGGCAACGGCGAGGAACGCTGGCTGCTGGTACTGCAGTATTCGCTGCTCGACTACGTCGATGTCTACATGCGCTATCCGGACGGGCGCGTGGACCATCTGGCATCGGGCGACATGCTGCCCTTCTCTGCCCGCGCGATCCGTTACCGGCAACCGAATTTCTGGCTCAACCTGCCGCAGAGCACGCAGGTCGAGTTGCTCGTACGTGCGCAGAGCTCAAGCTCAATGCAGGCACCGCTACGCATCTATACGTTCGGCGCCTTTGCCGAAATGGAGCGCGACGCGCAGATCGGCATCGGCATCTACGATGGCATCCTGCTGGCGCTGTTCTTCTACAACATGGTGCTGTGGCTGTCGCTGCGCGACAGCAGCCACTTCTGGTACATGTGCCACCTGGCCGGCTTCGGGCTGGTGCTGTTCTGCCTCAATGGCCTGGCCTTCGAGTACCTATGGCCGTCTTCGCCCTGGCTGGCCAACCACGCGATCCCGATAAGCATGTGCCTGGTTCAGATGTCGATGCACCAGTTCGCACGACTGTTCCTGGAGCTGCGCGACCGCTGGCCACTTGGCGACCGCCTGTCGCTGGCCCTGATCTGGTTTTTCGCCGCACTCGGGATCGCGTCGATCTGGATTCCGTACCGCATCTCGGTGCAGTTGGGCACGCTCAGCGTTTTCCCCGGCGTTCTGTTGATCGTCTACCAGACCATCGCGGCGATCAAGCGGGGCTACGCCCCGGCGCGCCTGTTCCTGGCCGCCTGGGCCATGCTGCTGTTCGGGACCGCGATGTACGCGTCAGTGTCCTTTGGCCTGCTGCCCAAGAACTTCCTCACCGAATACGGTATCCAGATCGGCTCGGCGATGGAAATGGTGTTGCTGAGCTTTGCACTTGCCTACCGCTACGCCAACCTGCGCACCGAGAACGAAAGCGTGGTGCGAGTTGCCAACGAGCAGCTCGAGCGAAATGTGTCCCGGCGCACGTCCGAGCTCAGTGCGGCCCTCGAGCAACTGGCGGATGCGAATTCACGCTTGCGCGAGTCCAACCGCCGCGATGTCCTCACCGGAATGTTCAACCGTCGCCACTTCCGCGAAATGTTCGAACAGATGCTCAGCCACGCGATCGAGACCCGGCAACCGCTGAGCCTGCTGTTGCTGGACATCGATCACTTCAAGCTGGTCAACGACGAGTTTGGCCATTTGGCCGGCGACGAATGCCTGCGCATGCTGGCGCGCAGCCTCGACGACTGCCTGCGCCCGGACGCGTCGGTCACGGCGCGTTTCGGCGGCGAGGAATTCGTGGTCCTGCTGCCTGGCGCGGGGGCCACCAAGGCACGCGAAGTGGCCGAGCGCATGCGGCACCGGATCCAGGAGCGTACCGTGCGCTATGGCGGCAAGGACATTGCGATGACCGTCAGCATTGGCATCTGCAGCCTGCCCGCCGGATCGGTCGCGAACGCCGATGAGTTGCTGCATCTGGCCGACGATGCGCTGTACGCGGCCAAGAACGCCGGGCGGAACCAGGTCCACGCGACGGTCTAGGCCCCGCCACCTTGGAGTTGGCGCAAGCGTCCAAGTCGCAAAAATTTCCAGGTCATGCGCGCGCCCCGATGCCGCGAGCCCCTAGGCGTTACCGAGCAACTCGCCGCCCAGCACCAGTTCGCAAACCCGCGCAACGTCGCCATCCATCGCCCGGTCGCGTGCCATGAACGGGATCTCGTCGCGCAACCGTCGCAACATGGCGCCAACCGGGGCACCGGGCTGGAATTCCGGGGCGGCGGCGAGCTCAGCGCGCAACAGCTCAACCTCTGCCATGAACGTCGCGCGATCCGGCGAGGTCGGCAGCGGCGCGCCACGCACCTTTTCCGCCAACGCCCCGGCATCGCCCGCACGCGCGAGGGTGCGCGCCGCATTGATCATGTCACGCCGATAATCGAGGGCCTGGGCGGCGGTGTACAGCTCGAGCGCAATCACCCGCGCAAGGTCCTCGCACATGTCGAGCACATGGCGACCTTCGTTGGCGCCCATGGACACATGGTCCTCTGCATTGGCGCTGGTCGGGATCGAATAGACCGAGGCCGGATGCGCGCGGCTGCACAGGTCATTGACCAGCGCCGCGGCGGTGTACTGCACGATCATGAAGCCGCTCTCGGTGCCGTC
>JBKJMY010000186.1:0-8287 GCA_046596115.1 Arenimonas sp. | reverse complement strand
GAGACATGGACGTCTGAGTACGCGGGCGGAGGGGTGCCGTGATCGCGGCGCGCGCCAGTTGCTACGTAGCAACTCGCGCTACGAAGCCAGGCGCGCCAGTTCGTACGGAGCGAGGCGTCAAAGATCGTATGGAGCGCTGAGGAGCGTTACAGCCAGCGGGCCTTGCGCAGCAGCGCATACAGCCCGCCGCAGATGCCCACCGTCAAGGCAATCATGATCCAGTAGCTGTAGCGGCCGTCCAGTTCAGGCATGTGGTGGAAGTTCATGCCATACCAACTGGTGAGCAGAGTCGGCGCCGCCAGCAGCGCGGCCCAGCCGGCAAGGCGCTTGACGATCTCGCCCTGGGCGACGGTGACCAGTGACAGGTTCACCGACATCGCCGCGGTGAGCATTTCGCGCATGGTGTCGGTCGCCTCGTTGACCCGGATGACGTGGTCGAATACGTCGCGCAGGTACAGCCGGACTTCCTCGCGCACCAGGGTGGGATGGGATTGCATCAGCTGGTTGAGCATGTCCTGCATCGGCGACACCGCCAGCCGCATCTGGGTCAGGTCGCGCTTGAGTTCGTACAGGCGGTGGATCGTTTCGCGACGATATTCCTCGGCGAAGATTTCCTGTTCCAGTTCGTTGAGCTCTTCCTTGAACTCCTCGATGATCGGGAAATAATTGTCGACCACCGAATCAAGCACGGCATACAGGCCGTAGCTCGGCCCCAGTTGCATTTGTGCAGGGTTGCTCTCGCAGCGATCACGCGCGGGGGTGAAGCTGAGCGAGGCGCCGTGGCGCACGGTCAGCAGGTAGCGTTCACCGACGAAGGCGTGCGTCTCGCCAAACTCGATGTGACCCTTTACTGTCTGCGCGGTCTGCAGCACCAGGAACAGCGATTCACCGTACAACTCGATCTTCGGGCGCTGGTGCGCGTTGAGCGCATCCTCCACCGCCAGCGGATGCAGGCCGAATTCTGTCTGCATCAGCTGCATCAACGGCTCGTCGGGTTCGTACAGTCCGACCCAGACGAATGCGACCGCAGGATCATCCAGCGCATCGCTGATCTGCTCCAGGCTCAGGTCGGCCATGCGTTCGCCCGACCGGGAGTAGGCGGCAAGGTTGCGGATGCTGCCGGTAGAGGCGGGATGCACCACGCCGGTGGTGTCGGGCTGGTTGCCGGGCGGGGTCTGCTCACTCATGCGTCGATCATCGCACTGCGGGTGGCGCGGCGGCATGCCTTCCGGTGAACGCCCGGGCCAGCGCCAGGTGCAGGGGCAGCAGCAGCAGCACCCACTCCAGGTTTTGCTGCGGGCGGAAGGGCAGGAACTTGAGGAATCCGGCAATCGCAGCGCTACCCGCGAGCACCCAGAGCAGGCTCGCCCAGTGCGCTGCAGGTGCGTGGCCGCGCGCGACCCGCCAGCCGCCGGGCAGGGCAAGCAGGGCCAGCGGGCTGAGCAGGAGCAGGTTCTCGTTGCCCCACGCCGCGGTGTGCTCGGTGCCCAGCCACAGGTACAGCATCAGCGCACCAAGCAGTCCGGCAAGCGTCCAGAACACCAGCGCCAGGCCGGCAAGCAGGCGTGGCCTGCGCGCGCCGAGCGCCTGCACGCCCACCAGCAGCAGCAGGCCTGCGAACAGGGCAGGCACGCGCCAGGTTGGCATCTCGCTGGGCGGCGCGGGCAGCCGGTTGGGCAGCCATTGCTGTTCCGACGCAACCAGTGGGCGGCCATCGGCGCGAGTGGCCTCGCGCAGTGAATCGCGCAGGCGCATCGGAATGAACGCTTCGTCCCAACGCGAGAGCGGACGATCGGCCACGCCTGACAAGCCCAGGTGGAAACCCAGTGCCATCCACTTTGCCGGCCAGGCAAGGCGCACCGACTCGCTGCGCCAGCTGTTGCCCTGCGAACGTCCGGTCAATTGCTCGTGCAGGCGGCCGCCCAGCGCGGCGTCCAGCGCATCGCGCACGCGGCTTGCGCAGTTGTCGCGAAAGTAGTCGTAGCGGTAGCGCGCGTGCTCGGGCCGCGCGTTGACGGCAAGGGCGGAGGCGAGCGCGCGTGCCTGTGAATCGTCCAGCGCCAGCCATTGCACGCCGACCCCGCGGCCTTCCTCGCGATAGGAGGCGAGGTCCTCCTGGATTGGCAACGCGACCAGGTAGTACATCATCCTGCCGCGGACGAAGTTGCCGACGAAGTTGGCTTCGGTGGGATCGAAGAATCCGAAGTTGTAGGAGATGCCGCGCTTGGTAACGGGATCGAGGACCAGGATCGCGTCATGGCCAAAGCGCTCCCAGAATGCGTCGCCGGGCTCCATCGTGACCACGCCGATGCGCGGCGCGGCGGCGGACACTGCTGCGGCCGACGCCACGATGTCGGGCGTGGGAGCGCTGGCCGGTAGCGTTGCTGCCGGCGTTGCGGTCGGCGCTGGTGCGTGCGTAGCCTGCGCGCGCGCGCCGGCGCTTGCCATGGCAGTCGCCAGGCCCAACGCAAACAGCAGCGAGAGCTGGTGCAGGCCCCGCTCAGCCGCCGGCATTGATGCTGACCACGAAGCTCTGGACCCGACGCCGATCGGCGCGCCCGACGCGAAAATGGAAGGCGCCCATGCTCAGCTCTTCGCCGGCCTCGGGCAGGTGGCCGATCGCCGAGGTGACCAGGCCGCCGACGGTGTCGTACTCGTCGTCCGGGAAGTCGGCGCCAAAGCGTTCGTTGAAATCGGAAATCGGCGTGAGTGCGTCCACCGCGAACTGGCCATCGGGCTGCGCGACGATCAGGGTGCTTTCCTCGGCCTCGTCGTGCTCGTCGTCAATCTCGCCGACGATCTGCTCGAGTACATCCTCGATGGTGACCAGTCCGGCGACGCCGCCGTGTTCATCCACCACGATGGCCATGTGGTTGCGCGACAGGCGGAATTCCTTCAGCAGCACGTTCAGGCGCTTGGATTCGGGGATCAGGATGGCGGGGCGCAGCAACTCCCGGACCTGGCCTGGGCCGCCTTCGGCCAGGATCACACCCAGCAGGTCCTTGGCCAGCAGGATTCCAAGGATCTCGTCCTTGTCGCCGCCGTGCACGGGAAAGCGCGAGTGGCCGGACTCCACCACCATCTGCATCAGATTGGCGAAGGGTGCGTCGGCGGGAAGCGACACCATCTGTGAGCGGCTGATCATGATGTCGGCCACCTGCAGCTCGGACACGCTGAGCGCACCTTCCAGCATGCGCAGGGTGTCGCCGCCGATCACTCCGCTGTGCTGTGCGTCGCGGAGGATCTCGACCAGATCCTCCCGGGTTTGCGGCTCGCCCGAAAACGCGGTGCTCAGGCGTTCAAGCCAGGAACGGCGCTCGGGCGGGTGACTGTCTGGGTCGTCGGACATCGTGGGTCTGGCGGCGCCGTTGTCTGGCGGGGTGCCAGTCTAGCAAATCACTTCGACTGCCCGGTTCCGAGTCCACCCGGTTCCAAGTCCACCCGGTTCCAAGTCCACCCGGTTCCGAGTCCGGCCTGGACCAGGTTCGCTCTGGATGAGGTTCGCTCTGGTCGACCGGGCGCCCGGGTCCACGAGCGGGGAGGGATCAGACGTCGGTATACGGGTCGGCGTATCCCAGGCTGGCCAGGATCTGCCGTTCCAGCGTTTCCATGGCCTCCGCCTCGCGCTCGTCCTCGTGGTTCAGGCCGAGCAGGTGCAGAACGCCATGCACGGTCAGGTGCGCGTAGTGCGCGGCCAGTGGCTTGCCCTGCTCCTCGGCTTCCCGCGCGACCACCGGGGCGCAGATCACCAGGTCGCCGAGCAGGGGCATCGGCAGGTCCACGCCTGGCGGAATCTCGGCCGGGAAACTGAGCACGTTTGTCGCGCTGTCCTTGCCCCGGTAATGCCGGTTGAGCGAGAGCCCTTCCTTGCTATCGACCAGGCGGATCGCCAGGTCCGCCTTCAGGATCCGGCCATCGCAGGCGGCGGCAGCCCAGCGCTTGAAACTCGGGGCGGCCGGGAGCCCATTACGGGGCAGGCCGTAACTGACGCTGACATCGAGCTGGATCGGGCCACGGGTCATGGAAGGTCCTTTCAGCTTTCGTGGTTGGTACGGCCCTCGCGGGCATCGCAGGCCGCGACCAGGTCGTCCGTATTCAGAACGCGCCCGCGCAGGGAGTTGGCCATCACCTCGGTCACGAGAACGTCCAGGAACTGCCCGATCATGCGCGCTTGGCCGGCGAAGTTGATGTAACGCATGTTTTCGGTGCGTCCGGTGAATTCGCCGGCATCGCGGGTGCTGCGCTTTTCAACCAGCACGCGCTGCACGGTTCCCACCATGGCCTGGGCGATGGCGCGTGCGTTGCCGTTGAGTGCTTCTTGCAGGCGCTTCAGGCGCGCCTGTTTCTCGCTGTCCGGCGTGCTGTCGGGCAGGCTCGCGGCAGGCGTACCCGGGCGGCGCGAATAGATGAAGCTGAAGCTCTGGTCGAAGCCGACGTCCTCCACCAACTTGAGCGTCGCCGCGAAGTCGGAATCGGTCTCGCCGGGAAAGCCGATGATGAAGTCCGAACTGATGCAGATGCCGGGTTTGGCTTCGCGCAACTTGCGGATGCGCGCCTTGTACTCGAGCGCGGTGTGGTTGCGCTTCATCGCGGTGAGGATTCGATCAGAGCCCGACTGCACCGGCAGGTGCAGATAGCTGGCCAGCTCAGGCACATCGCGGTGTGCCTCGATCAGTGCGTCGGAAAACTCCAGTGGATGCGAGGTGGTGTAGCGGATCCGGCCGATGCCCTCGATGCGGGCGATGGCGCGGATCAGCAGGGCCAGGTCGGCGACCTGGTCGGAGTCGAACATCGGGCCGCGATAGGCGTTGACGTTCTGCCCGAGCAGGTTGACCTCGCGCACGCCCTGCGCGGCCAGCTGCGACACTTCCACCAGCACGTCATCGAACGGCCGCGAGACTTCCTCGCCGCGGGTGTAGGGCACCACGCAGAACGAGCAATATTTCGAACAGCCTTCCATGATCGAGACGAACGCGGTCGGCCCGTCGGCCCGGGGTTCGGGCAGGGCGTCGAATTTTTCGATCTCGGGGAAGCTGATGTCGACCTGCGGCTGGCCGCTGTCGCGGCGCGCATCGATCATGCCGGGCAGGCGATGCAGGGTCTGGGGGCCGAAGACCAGGTCCACCTGCGGTGCGCGGCGCAGGATCGCCTCACCTTCCTGCGAGGCCACGCAGCCGCCCACGCCGATCAGCAGGCGGGGATTGGCCGCCTTGAGTGCTTTCCATCGGCCCAGCTGCGAAAACACTTTCTCCTGCGCCTTCTCGCGAATCGAGCAGGTGTTGATCAGGATGACGTCGGCCTCGGACTCGTCCTGGGTCAGGGAAAGCCCGTGCTCGGCCGCCAGCACGTCGGCCATCCTGGCCGAGTCGTACACATTCATCTGGCAGCCCTGCGTCTTGATATACAGCTTGCCCCCCGCGGGCTGGGGCGGGGGACCGTCCAGGCTGGCCTGGTTGGGTGGCTGGAATGCCTGGCTCCCGGGCATGGCGCTGATTCCGGTCGGGATGGGGCGCTGATTGTAGGGCGCGACTGCGACACGGGCCACTGATTTGTGATCCAAGTACTTGGAATTCCAAGAGGATGGGTAGAGACTCCGGCCCATGCGTCGTGTCATTCCAGTTCTGTTCAGCCTACTGCTCGCCGGACAGGCCAGTGCGGGAACCGTCTATCGTTGCGTCGGCAGCGATGGCGTGCCCAACTATTCCAGCAAGCGTGCCTCGGGCGCGGTTTGCCGGGTCGTGGCCCATTCGGCGCCAAGCCGATTGTCGAGCTTCACGCCCAAGCGCGCGGCCGGGATGCCGATCGCCAATCCGCTCCGGCAGCCGGCCCTCGCCACCGCCACCGCCTCGGCAACCCAGGTTGCCGGCGGCGTCTCCGCATCGCCGGCGGCGGGCAGCGTCCAGCAAGTCGTCTTCCAGGCCACGCCGGCAGGCGGCACCGAAAAACCGTTGCGGCCGACCGCCGGCGCGCGGGTGATGCGTGGCGCCGTGTACCGGTTTGAAAAAGACGGCATGACCCACTACACCAATGTGCGTCCCCGGGGCGCGGCACAGGCCAAGCTGCTCTTCAGCTATGTCGAGACCTGTTATGCCTGCGGCCTGCTGCGGGGCGTGAATTTCGGCACCGTCGCGCTCAACACTTCGGCCTTCAGCAGTGAGATCCATACGGCATCCCTGCTTTACGGCGTCGATGAAGCAGTGGTGCGCGCGATCATCCACGCCGAGTCGGCCTATCACCCGAACGCGCGGTCCCATGCCGGTGCCCAGGGCCTGATGCAGCTCATTCCGGCCACCGCCTCGCGTTTTGGCGTGTCCGATCCGTTCGACCCGGCGCAGAACATCCGCGGCGGCGTCCAGTACCTGGCCTGGCTGATGAAGCGCTACAGCTCCAACCTGACCCTGGTCGCAGCGGCCTACAACGCAGGCGAGGGCGCGGTGGACCGCAATGGCGGCGTGCCGCCTTATTCCGAGACCCGCCGCTACGTGGAGCGGGTCGGACAGCTGGCTGACCGCTATCGATCGGCACTGGCCCGCAACTGACCTGAGAAAACCGGACCTTGCGCCGGTTTTTTTTTCGTTACAATTGGCGGTCTTTGGGACGGCAAGGTCGCCTCCCAACCAATTAATGCAATTCTTCGGAGGGCCGGATGGCCAACGATGAGGTTCCCTCGGGCCGTCGCCGCTTCCTGACTGCCACCACCGCCGTGGTCGGTGCGGTTGGCGTCGGCTTTGCGGCCGTTCCCTTCGTGACATCGTGGAAGCCGAGCGCGCGCGCCCAGAACGCGGGCGCGCCGGTGGACGTGGACATTGGCAAGCTCGACAACGAGCCGGGCATGCGAGTGACGGTGCAGTGGCGCGGCAAGCCGGTGTGGGTCTTCAAGCGCACGCCGGAGCAGATCGCGGCGCTGCCAACGCTGGACCCGCGCCTGGCGGATCCGGCGTCGGATAACGCCGACCAGACCCCGGCCTTCGCCAAGAATGAGCTGCGTTCTATCAAGCCCGAGATTGCCGTGATCGTCGGCATCTGCACCCATCTGGGTTGCGTGCCCGGCTACTATCCGGAAATTCAGCCCCAGGGCTTCGACGCGCAGTGGAAGGGTGGCTTTTACTGCCCCTGCCACCAGTCGCGCTTCGACCTGGCCGGACGCGTCTTCAAGGGCGTGCCGGCACCGTCGAACCTGGCCATCCCGCCCTACCATTTCGCCGATGCCACCCACGTGGTCATTGGCTCCGCGCCCGGGGGAGCTGCCTGATGAACTTCCTGGTTCGCGCAATGAACGGCGGCATGGATTGGGTCAATGAGCGTGCGCCCGGCCTGATGCCGGCCTACCGCAAGCACATGTCCGAGTACTACGCCCCGAAGAACTTCAACTTCTGGTATTTCTTCGGTGCGCTGGCGATGCTGGTGCTGGTCAACCAGATCGTCACCGGCATTTTCCTGACCATGCAGTACAAGCCGAGCGCGGCGGAAGCCTTCGCCTCGGTCGAGTACATCATGCGTGACGTGCCGGGCGGCTGGCTGATCCGCTACATGCACACCACCGGTGCATCGCTGTTCTTCATCGTGGTCTACCTGCACATGTTCCGCGCGATGATCTACGGCTCCTACCAGAAGCCGCGCGAGCTGGTCTGGCTGCTGGGCATGCTGATCTTCCTGACCCTGATGGCCGAAGCCTTCATGGGCTACGTGCTGCCCTGGGGACAGATGAGCTACTGGGGCGCGCAGGTGATCATCAACCTGTTCGGCACCATCCCGGTGATCGGCACCGGGTTGACCGAGTGGATCCGCGGCGACTACCTGATCGCCGACGCCACCCTCAACCGCTTCTTCGCCCTGCATGTGATCGCGCTGCCGCTGGTGATCCTGCTGCTGGTGGTCCTGCACCTGGGCGCCTTGCACGAAGTCGGATCGAACAATCCCGACGGCGTGGACATCAAGAAGCACAAGGATCCGGTGACCAAGGTCCCGCTCGATGGCATTGCCTTCCACCCGTACTACACGGTGAAGGATCTGTTCGGCGCGGCATTCTTCCTGACCATCGCGGCGTTCATCCTGTTCTTCATCCCGAACTTCTTCGGCATCTTCCTGGAGCCGGCGAACTTCGTTCCCGCCAACCCGATGGTCACGCCGATCCCGCTCGAGCCGGTGTGGTACTTCATGCCCTTCTACATGATGCTGCGCTCGGTGCCGTCCTTCCTCGGCACCCAGGTGTGGGGCGTGCTGGTGATGGGTGGCGCGGTGCTGATCCTGTTCGGGCTGCCCTGGTTCGACAAGAGTCCGGTCAGGT
>JBKJMY010000103.1:0-3723 GCA_046596115.1 Arenimonas sp. | reverse complement strand
TGGTCGACATAGCGCAGCAGGATGGCGTCCAGCACCTCGTACGGAGGCAGTGAATCCTGGTCGGTCTGGTTGTCGCGCAACTCCGCCGACGGAGCGCGCTCGATCACCGCGGCCGGGATCACTGGCGACTGCGCGTTGCGCCAGCGGCACAGCGCATAGACCTCGGTCTTGTAGAGGTCCTTGATCGGCGCGAAGCCACCACACATGTCGCCATAGATGGTCGCGTAGCCGACCGCATACTCGCTTTTGTTGCCGGTGGTCAGCAACAGGCCGCCAAACTTGTTGGACAAAGCCATCAACAACGCGCCCCGGCATCGGGACTGCAGGTTCTCCTCGGCAACATCGGCCGGACGATCGCCGAACATTGGCTCCAGCGCCGCCAGGAAGCCTTCGAACGGTTCGGCGATGGGGATGGTCTCGATCGCAACGCCCATGGTCGTTGCCTGCTCCGCCGCCAGGTCGTTGCTCATGTCGGCGGTATATCTCGAAGGCATGCGAACGGCCCGGACGTTTTCCCCGCCCAGCGCATCCACGGCCAGCGCCAGCACCAGCGCGGAGTCGACGCCGCCGGAGAGGCCCAGCCAGACTTTCGCAAAGCCGTTCTTGCCGCAGTAATCGCGGATGCCGCGGACGATCGCGCGATAAGCCAGCGCCTCGATGCTGTCGTCGGCGTCGACCGGCCAGTGCACGCGCTGGAATTTCCGCGTCGCGGGATCGAAATCCGCGATCAGCAATTCGTCATCGAACGCGCTCGAGGCCGGATGCATGCCGCCATCGCCGTCGGCGAGGTCGGAGGCGCCGTCGAACACAAGTTCGTCCTGGCCGCCGACCACGTTGAGATAGGCGATGCCAACCGGCGTCTCCCGCGCGCGCTGCGTCAACACCAAATCGCGCTGGGCGCTCTTGTTGCGCTCGAACGGCGAGGCATTGGGTACCAGCAACAATTCGGCGCCCGCCTTGGCCGTGGATGCAACCGGCTCGGGAAACCAGATGTCTTCGCAGATCAGCAGGCCAACCCGCACGCCGGCGACTTCGAACACGCAGTCTTCGGTGTCGGATGAAAAATAGCGGCGCTCGTCGAACACTGCGTAATTGGGCAACTCGCGCTTGCGATAAGTGGCGCAGACGGCGCCGTCGCGCAACACGCTGGCGGCGTTGAACACGACCGCACCGGCCGGCTCCGGCCAGCCCACCACGGCAACGATGCCGTGCACCTCGGCCGCGATGCGCGCCAGTACCGCCTGTGCATGGGCCAGGAACGCCGGCCGCAGCAACAGGTCTTCGGGTGGATACCCGGACAGCGCCAGTTCCGGGAACAGCACCAGATCGGCGCCATGGGTGTCACGCGCTTCGGCGATGAGGCGCGAAATGTGCGCCTCATTCCCATCGATATCCCCAACCGGGAAATCGAACTGCGCCAGCGCGATGCGAACCATCCGAGCCATCAGTGTCCCCCTGTGGGAGCGGCTTCAGCCGCGATATCTGTAATCAGGCTAGAAATCGCGGCTGAAGCCGCTCCCACAAAAGCTGCTCCCACGCAAGCCGCTCCCACAGGGATCGGGTCAGGCGCGGGCGAGTCGGGCGGCGATGGCCTGGCCGAGGTCGCCAGGCGAGTTGACCGTGGTGACGCCGGCCGCGGCCAGCGCGGCAAACTTGCCGGCCGCCGTGCCTTTGCCGCCGGAGGCGATCGCACCGGCATGGCCCATGCGCTTGCCTTCCGGTGCGCTGGCGCCAGCGATGAAGCCGACCACCGGCTTGGTCACGTACCCGGCGATGAACTCGGCCGCCTCTTCCTCGGCGCTGCCGCCAATCTCGCCGACCATGATGATGCCCTCGGTCTGCGGATCGTCCTGGAACAGGCGCAGGCAATCGATGAAGTTCATGCCCTGCATCGGGTCGCCACCAATGCCGATGACCGTGCTCTGGCCCAGGCCCGCATCGGTGGTCTGCTTGACCGCTTCATAAGTCAGCGTGCCCGAGCGCGACACGATCGCAACCTTGCCGGCCATATGGATGTGCCCCGGCATGATGCCGATCTTGCAGGCGCCGGGGGTGATGATGCCCGGGCAGTTCGGCCCGATCAGTACCGCGTCCGGATAATGCTCGAGCGCGTTCTTGACGCGCAGCATGTCCAGCACCGGGATGCCCTCGGTGATGCAGACAATCACGTGGATACCAGCGTCGGCTGCTTCGAGGATGGCGTCGGCCGCGAACGGCGGCGGCACGTAGATCACCGAGGCATTCGCACCGGTGGCCGCGATGGCGTCGGACACGGTGTTGAACACCGGCAGTCCGAGATGCTCGGTGCCACCCTTGCCCGGCGTCACGCCGCCTACGACCTTGGTGCCGTAATCCAGCATCTGCTCGGCGTGAAAGCTGCCCTGCGTGCCGGTGAAACCCTGCACGATCACCTTGGTGCTTGCATCAACCAGAACGCTCATTTGGCTTCCTTGGCGGCGGCGACGACTTTGGCGGCGCCGTCGTTGATGTCGTCGGCGGCGATGATCGCCAGACCGGAGTTGCGCAGGATCTGCTTGCCGAGGTCCACGTTGGTGCCTTCGAGGCGCACGACAACGGGCACCTTGACGTCCACTTCCTTCACCGCCGCCACGATGCCTTCCGCGATCATGTCGCAGCGCACGATGCCGCCGAAAATGTTGACGAAGATCGCGCGCACCTTGTCCGAGTGCAGGATGATCTTGAACGCCTCGGTCACCCGCTCCTTGGTCGCGCCACCGCCCACGTCCAGGAAGTTGGCCGGCGAGCCGCCGTTGAGCGAGATCACGTCCATCGTCGCCATCGCCAGGCCGGCGCCGTTGACCATGCAGCCGATGTCGCCGTCCATGGTCACGTAGTTCAGGTCATATTTCGATGCAAGGACCTCCGTTTCGTCTTCCTGCGCCACATCGCGCATCGCCTGCAGCTTCGGCTGGCGGTAGGCCGCGTTGTCGTCGGAATTGATCTTGCCGTCCAGCGCCATCAGGTCGCCGGAAGCGACGATCGCCAACGGATTGAGCTCGATCAATGACAGGTCATACACGTTGAACAGCTTGTACATGCCCATCATGATTTTGGTCAGCTGATTGACGTTCTTGTTCGACAGTCCCATCCCGAAGCCGGCCTGACGGCACTGATACGGCTGCAGGCCCTGCACGAAATCCACGTGCACGGTCTGGATCGCATCCGGATTGGACTCGGCGACTTTTTCAATCTCCACGCCGCCATCGGCCGAGCAGATGAAGGTGACCGTCTTGGTCGAGCGGTCCACCAGCATGGACAGGTACAGCTCCTGGGTGATGTCGGTGGCCTCGGTCACCAGCACCGAATCCACCGGCATGGCCCGGCCGGCGGTCTGGTAGGTGACCATGCCAGTGCCGAGCATGGCCCGGGCGGCATCGCGCACTTCGTCGAAGGTCTTGACCAATTTCACGCCGCCGGCCTTGCCGCGCCCGCCTGCGTGGATCTGGGCCTTCACCACCCAATGCGAGCCGCCGATGGCCTTGGCGGCGTCAACGGCCTCGGCCGGGGTGCGGGCGACGCGGCCCGGGGGCACCGGGATGCCGACCTCGGAGAACAGTTCCTTGGCCTGGTATTCGTGGAAATTCATCGAGGGAATCCAATGTAGGAGTGGCATGTGGGAGCGGCTTCAGCCGCGATCTGCAGAAATCGCGGCTGAAGCCGCTCCCACAGGTGAACCGGGGCCGGCATTGTCCCCCATGGGGC
>JBKJMY010000126.1:0-7018 GCA_046596115.1 Arenimonas sp. | reverse complement strand
CCGCACGTTCAGGCTAGAATTATAAGGCTTCAGCCGCGCCCGGCGCGGCTCCACTCCACAGAAGGAACTGATCATGGCCGTCGAACTGCCCCCCCTGCCCTATGAGCGCACTGCGCTTGCGCCGCATATCTCCGCCGAGACCATCGATTTCCACTATGGCAAGCATCACCAGACCTATGTGACCAATCTCAACAACATGATCAAGGGCACCGAGTTCGACCAACTCGATCTGGACGCCATCGTGCGCAAGGCGCAGGGCGGCATGTTCAACAACGCGGCCCAAGTCTGGAACCATACGTTCTACTGGAACTGCCTCAAGCCCAACGGCGGCGGCGAGCCTGATGGCGCGCTGGGCGAGGCGATCGCCAAGACCTTTGGCAGCTTTGCAGCGTTCAAGGAAGAGTTCACCAAGACCGCGGTGGGCACCTTTGGCTCGGGTTGGGCCTGGCTGGTGCAGCGTCCGGACGGCAGCCTCGCGCTGGTCAGCACGCCCAATGCGGCCACACCACTCACCGGCAACGACAAGGCGCTGCTGACCTGCGATGTCTGGGAGCACGCGTACTACATCGACTATCGCAACGCGCGCCCGAAGTACCTGGAGGCGTTCTGGAACCTGGTCAACTGGGATTTCGCTGCGTCGCAGATGGCCTAACGTCGCCTCGAATGGGATCGGTCGCCTCGAATGGGGCCGGCTCCTTCACACGCGTGGGCAATACGTTGCTTCCGAGCACCGTTGCTCCCACGCGCGTCAAGGAACCGACCTCGACTTTCGCCGTTTCGAGAGCTATTCAGCCAAGCGCGCAAGCACCGGCGCAACCTGCGCGGAACGCTCCAGCGCATCGCCCGCTGATCGCAGCGCGCTGGCCAGCGCATCACGCGCATCAGCCCGAAACGTGGCGTGGCCGACCTTCCTGCCCGCACGCGGCGATTTGCCATAGTCGTGCCAGTGGCCGCATGCCTCGGCCAACACGGGCACCGGGTCCGGCAATTCGCCGATCCAGTTGAGCATGCAGGCGTGGCCGAGCATGCGCGTGCTTCCCAGCGGCAAACCCAGTACGGCGCGCAGGTGGTTTTCAAACTGGGAAGTTTCCGCGCCCTCGATCGTCCAGTGGCCGGAGTTGTGCACGCGCGGCGCCATCTCGTTTGCCAGCAGGCGCCCGCCGCTGACGAAAAGCTCCAGCGCAAACACGCCGACATAGTCGAGCGCCTCGGCCAGCCTGCGCGCATGGCCGACGGCCTCGACTGCAAGCGCCGACGGCAGCGAGGAAGGTGCCAGGCTGGCCGACAGGATGCCGTTTACATGCCAGTTCTCGGTGATTGGCCAGGTGCGGAACTCGCCATCGCGCGCTCGCACCGCCAGCACCGACACTTCGCGCTCGAACGGTACGAATGCTTCCAGGATCAGCCCGACCGACGACGCCTGGCTTCCCAGCGCGGCCCAGGCCGCGTCAACGTCGGCGAGCGAACGCAGGCGGAACTGGCCCTTGCCGTCGTAGCCCAGGCGGCGGGTCTTGAGGATCGCCGGCACACCCTGCGCGGCCACCGCGCGGTCAAGGTCGGCGCGCGAAGCGATATCGGTGAACTCGGGCACGCCGATTCCCAGTTCGCGGAACAGGCTCTTCTCGGCGAGGCGATCCTGCGCAACGGCAAGCGCGCGCGGGCTGGGAAACACCGGAACGCGCTCAGCAAGCCAGCGTGCCGACTCGGCCGGCACGTTTTCGAAATCGAAGGTTGCGACATCCACCCGCGAGGCGAATTCGGCCAAGCCTGCATGGTCGCGGTAGTCGGCCTGCAGGCTCGGCACGAATTGCGCGGCGCAGGCATCGGCCGTCGCATCAAGCACCAGGAAACGCAGCCCGAGTGGCGCGCCGGAAAGCGCGAGCATGCGGGCCAACTGCCCGCCGCCAAGAATACCGACCGTGGTCACGTTGGCCGGGGATCGGGCTGGTCGAGCACGTCCTGGGTCTGTTTGCTGCGGAAGGCCTGCAGCGCCTGCGCCAGGGCCGGGTCCTCGAGGGCCAGGATCGCCGCCGCGAACAGCCCGGCATTGGCGGCGCCCGCGGCGCCGATCGCGAACGTGGCAACCGGCACGCCGGCCGGCATCTGCGCGATCGACAGCAGCGAGTCCAGCCCGTTGAGGGCCTTGCTCTGTACCGGGACCCCGAGCACCGGCAGGGTTGTCTTCGCCGCAAGCATGCCAGGCAGGTGCGCGGCACCGCCGGCCCCGGCCACGATCACCTTGATCCCGCGCGCCGCGGCCTGCTCGGCGTAATGGAACAGCAAGTCGGGCGTCCGATGCGCGGAAACCACTTGCACTTCATGCGGGACGCCGAGCGATTCCAGCCGGGCGACGGCGTGCTGCATCGTCTCCCAGTCACTGCGGGAACCCATCACGACACCGACCAGGGGCCTTGCGTTCGTGCTCATCGAAACCAACTCGGTGGCGAAAGGGATGCCACCCGGGCGCCGGTGATCACCGGACGGGTGGACGGCGTATTCTAGACGCATCCCGCCCCGGACCCGCGAGACATGGACCGCAAACTGCTCGATATCCTCTGCTGCCCGGCCAGTAAACAGCCGCTGGCTCTGCTCAACAAGTCGGAACTGACCGCCCTCAACGCGGCCATCGGACACGGTGGCCTGCGCCGCGTGGATGGCAGCGAACAAGCCGATCCGATCCGCGAAGGCCTGATCACCCGCGACCATCAGACCATCTACCGCATCGACGACGGCATCCCGGTGTTGTTGGCCGACGAGGGCATCGCCACCGCGCTGATGGCGGATTTTCCGCGCTGAACGCCGGACCGGTCGCGATGTCACCAGCCCGCGGCCTGCTCGCCACCAACTTGATGCCGCCGCGGAAAGCGGTGATCGATGACGATGTCAGTCGCGCGCTGGCCGAGGACATCGGCGCCGGTGACGCAACCGCCGACCTCCTCGAAGACGGCCCTGCCTGTGCGTATGTCATTGCCAAGCAGGCCGCAGTCATCGCCGGTCGACCCTGGTTCGACGCTTGCTTCCTGCACCTGGATCCGGCGATGCAGATCACATGGCGCATCGCCGACGGTGACCAGGTCGCTGCGGATACCGTGCTGTGTACGCTGGCCGGCCGCGCCCGCGCGATCGTCTCGGCCGAGCGCTGCGCCCTGAATTTCCTGCAGACCCTGTCAGGCACCGCCACCCGCACCGCGCAGTACGTTGCCGTGCTCGCCGGCACCGGCACGCGCGTACTCGACACCCGCAAGACCCTGCCCGGCCTGCGCCTGGCACAGAAGTACGCCGTGCGCGCCGGTGGCGGCAGCAATCATCGCCTCGGCCTGTACGACGCAGTGATGCTGAAAGAAAACCATATTGCCGCTGCGGGCTCGATCGCCGCCGCTGCGGCACAGGCGCGGGCGCGTCATCCAAATCTGCCGCTGATCATCGAGGTGGAAACCCTGGACGAGCTCGATCAGGCCATCGCCACCGACTGCACCCGCATCCTGGTTGACGAATTCAGCACTGCCGACCTGGCAGAAGCCGTGCGCCGCGCTGCAGGTCGCGTCCCGCTGGAAGTATCGGGTGGCGTGGAGCTGGCCAGCTTGCGCGGCGTTGCCGCGACCGGCGTGGATTTCGTGTCAGTAGGCGCCCTGACCAAGCACGTGCAGGCCGTGGACCTGTCGCTGCGGATTGGCGAACCGCCGACCTAGGCGAAGTCAGCCGCCGTCCCGGGCGAGGCGAACCGCCAACCTAGGCGAGGTTCGCCGCCGTGCTGGGCGAGGTCAGCCGCGGCCCTTCAGCACCAGCAAGGCAATCACCGCGACTGCAGCGAGCGTGAGCAGGATCGAGGCCCACATCTGCATCTTCTGCGCGGGCGTCGCCGCGGCACCTCGCGGTGCGTCGGCGGCGGCGGCAGGCAGTTCGATACCCGGCGCCACCAGGATGAAACGCACCGCATCCAGGCGCAATTCGTCGCCCGGACGCAGGAAGCCCTGCTGGATGCGCTTGTTGTTGACGTAGGAGCCATTGGCGCTGCCCAGGTCCTCGACGTTGAGCCCATCCTGCGTGGGTTTCACCAGTGCATGGCGGCGCGACATTTCGTCGGCGGGCACGGAGATATCGCACTCTGCCGCGCGTCCGATCACAACTGGCCCGGTGATCGGGAAGACCTTGCCGAACACCGCGCCGGACACACCGCGCAACAGGAACCTGGGCAATGCCATCCGCACCCGCGTGGCATGGGCATCTTCGTCCGATGCATCTGCATGGGCGGCGCGCGCCTCCTCGACGAGGACGAACCGTGCCAGCACCGTGCCAATGGAAATCATGTCGCCCGAACGCAGGCCCATGATGTCGGTAACCGGCTTGCCGTTGACTGACACCGAGCCACCATCCGAAGGCACCTGCAGGTTCGCGCCGGTCCCGGTGATGTGGACCTCGCAATGCAGCGGCAAGATACCGACCTGCGACAGCACGATCGCGGCATCGCGATTGGACCCGATCCGGTTGGCACCCGGATGCAGGAGAACCTGGCCGTGTTCGCCGTTGGGAAACACGAGTTTCATTTTCGCTCTCCTGCGAAAAAACCGGGCCGCGCAGTGGCGGCCTTCGCTCGACTCATTTGCAGCCGGGCTGGCGGCACTGCGCGCAGTTTAGCGGAACTACTTGACCACCCGGAGGTGTCCGCCCCGCTTTGGGCCCGGATCATCGTCTGGCGGCTGCGGCAGGTTGCCATCCTCTTCGGGAACGCTTCCACCGTCCTCGGGCAGCATCATGCCCTGCCCCGTTTCCTGCGCGTAGATGGCCAGCACGGCCGACACCGGGACGATCACGTCCTGGCTGACCCCGCCAAAACGCGCCTTGAAGCGGACCTCGCGATTGCCGATCTGCAGCTGGGAAACTGCGCGCGCGGCGATGTTGAGGACCACCCGGCCATCCTTGATCGTGGACGCGGGGACCCGGACACCTTCGGCGCCGGCATCCACCAGCAGGTGCGGGGTCATGCCGTTGTCGCCAATCCACTCGTACAACGCCCGCAGCAGGTATGGGCGGTTGGAACTCATCGCCGGCGAATCGCTCACGCAGGGATTTCCCGGAGCAATTTCTCTTCCGGCGTCAGGCTGCGCAGGAAACCGGGGTTGCGGAAGATGCGCTGTCCGTAGTCCTCGATCAGCTTGGCTTCCTTGGGCAGGACGATGCCCAGCGCAGGCAGGCGATAGACGATCGGCGCCACGGCGCAATCGGCGAGGCTCATTTCGGAATTGAGGAAAAAGCGCGCCGCCTTGAACAGGGGCAGCGCTGCCAGCAACAGTTCCTTCAGCCGCTTGCGCCCCGCTTCGGCCTGCACGCGGCTGCCGTGCTGGATCGCCTGCACATGCGGCACCCACTCCAGATCGACCCGCAACATGGCCAGGCGCAATCGCGCGCGCGACAGTGGATCCACCGGCATCAACGGCGGATGCGGATAGCGCTCGTCCAGGTACTCGCTGACCACCGAGGCGGCATACAGCACCAGGTCGCGGTCCACCAGCGTGGGCACCGAATGGTAGGGGTTGAGGTCGAGCAAATCCTCTGGCGGGTTGGCGGTATCGACCGGAACCAATTCGTAGCTCACGCCCTTGGCGGCCAGCACCAAACGCACCCGGTGGCAGACCACGCAGTCTGGTGAGGAGAACAGCGTGAGCGCGTTGCGGATTCGCGGAGTTGCGGCCATCACGGTACCTCGGGGGAGACACCGCGGCCCCCTGCCGGCGGTTGTCCCCCCTACGGTGCCGAAACGCCCGGGAATGCGCAAGCCGGAAAGCAAAAAAAAGCCGCCCGGAGGCGGCTTTGCGTGGACTCGAACGTGACTCAGTGCACGTCGCGCCAGTATTCGGACTTCAACAGGTAGGCCAGCAGGGTCAGGAAAGCCAGGAACAGGACCACCCAGACGCCCATCGATTCCCGCTTCATCGCCGACGGCTCGCCCACGTAGGCCAGGAAGGCGCTGATGTCGCGGGCGGTGCGGTCGTACTGCTCCGCATCCTGGGTCCCTTTCTGGCTTTCGGGAATGCTGAACCCGGTGATGCACTGGTTCTGGTACTCGCCATGCTCGCAAGCTTCGAACTCACCACCTCCGGCCGCGTGCTTGGGTTCGGTGACGGCGCGCTGCACGCCCTGCATCTCCCACAGCACGTGCGGCATCGACGCACCCGGGAACACGGTGTTGTTCCAGCCGGTCGGGCGGGCCTCGTCCACGTAGAAGGACTTGAGGTAGTTGTAGATCCAGTCCGGCCCCTGCTCCTTGGTGCGCGCCTCGACGCTCAGGTCCGGCGGTGCCTTGCCGAGCCACTTCTCGCCCTGGGCGGCGTCCAGCCCGGTGTTCATGGTGTCGCCGATGCGGGCATCGGAAAAGATCAGGTTTTTCTCGACCTGTTCCTTGGTCAGGCCCAGGTCGTCGGCCATGCGCGAGTAGCGCTGGTAGCTGAGCGCGTGGCAGCCCGAGCAATAGTTCATGTACAGCGCGGCGCCGCGCTGCAGGGAGGCCTTGTCGCCCAGGTCGACCTGGGCCGAAGCCATCTCGCCGCCTTCCGCGCTGGCCAACGCCGCAAGCGGCGACAGCGCCAGGACGAGGGCGAACGCCTTCAGGGAGACGACGCGGAGCTTGGTCATGCCCAGGAGCTTACTCATGCGTGGTCACCCGGTCTGGCACCTGCTTGAAGGAACCCATCCGGCTCCAGACCGGCATGGTCAGGAAGAACAGGAAATAGAACAAGGTCAGGCCGCGCGCGATCCAGGTCAGCGTGCCCGTGCCGGGACGCGTTACCAGGTAGCCCAGCAGCACGAAGCTGAGCACAAACAGGGCGATCATCACCTTGTGCAGCATCGGCCGGTAGCGGATGGACCTGACCGGACTCTTGTCGAACCAGGGCAGCCCGAACAGGATCAGCACCGCGCCTCCCATCACCAGAACGCCCCAGACCTGGGTGCCGAGGAAGGACGGCACCGAGCGCAGCATCATGTAGAAGGGCATGAAGTACCACACCGGCTCCAGCGGGAT
>JBKJMY010000080.1:0-4695 GCA_046596115.1 Arenimonas sp. | reverse complement strand
AGCGACACCTTCGGCCTGGAAGGCAACAACCTGGCCGTCCGTCGCCAGCCGGTGGCCATGGAGGCCATCGAGGCAATCAACATCGACCTGTCGAACTACGACGTCTCGATCAATGGCGCCACCGGCGCCGTGGTCGATGCCGTGACCAAGTCCGGTACCAACGCCCTGCACGGCGTCCTGTATGGCAAATACCGTGACGGCAACTGGTACGGCAAGGACCCGAACGGCAAGGAATTCAACGGTTTCACCAAGGAAACCGATTATGGATTCACCCTTGGCGGTCCGCTGGTCAAGGACAGGCTGTTCTTCTTCGTCAACTACGACAAGTTCAAGCAGGCCGCCCCGGGCGCCGACATCGCCAGCAGCCCGCTGGGCAAGGCCGTGCCGACTATCACCCAAGCCAATATCGACCGCGCCATTGCGATCGCTGCAGGCTATGGCTTCGACGCCGGTGGCCTGACTTCGACCGGTGACCTCGACCTCGAGGAATACGCGCTCAAGCTCGACTGGAACATCAGCGAAAACCAGCGCGCCAGCTTCCGATACAGCCACCTCAACCAGAGCAAGCTGCGCATCAATGGCGTCAACAACAGCCAGATCGCGCTCAGCTCGTATTGGTTCCAGCAGCCCAAGACCGTGGACAGCTACGTCAGCCAGTTGTTCAGTGACTGGTCCGAGAACTTCTCGACCGAGCTCAAGCTGTCGTACCGCGATTACTCGGCGATCCGCGAGATCCCGACCAACGCCCCCAGCGTGCGCATCTACTTCGGTGGCACGCCGAGCGCGCCATCCGGCGATTCGCTGTTCCTCGGCACCGAGGTCAACTCGCAGGCCAACGAGCTCTACACCAAGACCTGGACGACCAGCGGATCGGCCAACTACGTCATGGGCGACCACGAGCTGAAGTTCGGCGCGGACTGGTCCGACAACAAGATCTTCAACATCTACGCACCGTTCATTTTTGGCGTCTACGAGTTCGCCAACCTCGACAAGTTCGCGGCGGGCGAGTGGTATCGCTACACGGTGCGCACGCCGCAGGCGGGCCAGGGCGTGGACAGCCTCGCGTCTGCCTATACCTACAATTCGCTTGGCCTGTTCGTGCAGGACCAGTGGTTCGTCAACGACAAGCTGACCCTGACCTACGGCTTCCGCGCCGATCGTCCGTCGGTGAATGAGAATCCGCAGTACAACGCCCTGGCCGAGTCGGTGTACGGCTACGACAACAGCAAGGTGATCGACTCGAAGTTCCTGTTCCAGCCGCGCTTTGGCTTCAACTACACCTTCGCAACCGAGCGCAACACGCAGGTGCGCGGCGGCGTTGGCCTGTTCCAGGGCGACTCCCCGCAGGTGTGGCTGAGCAACTCGTACAACACCACCGGCTTCAACTACCTCAACTACAACCCGTCAACCTACAACCCGACGCTGAAGTTCCGTGGCGACGGCAACAACCAGCCGATCCCGCCGCTGGGTTCGCAGACGCAGAACGTCAGCTTCGTGTCGCCGAACTTCGAACAGCCGTCGGTCTGGAAGGGCAACCTTGCGTTTGACCACCAGACCCCGTGGTGGGGCACCGTGTTCTCCGCAGAGCTGCTGCTGACCGAGGTCAACAGCGCGCTGTACTACAAGCAGCTCAGCGTCGGCGCGCCGACCCTGACCGGTCCGGACGGCCGCGAGCTGTATTACAACCCGTCCTTGGTCGGCAAGGCCTGGAATACCAGTTCGTCGAACGTGCGCTTCAACCGCGACCGGCGTTTCGACCAGGTGTTTCTGCTCGATACCACCGGCAAGGGCGGCAGCCAGCAGCTGACCGTGTCCTTGAACAAGCCCTGGTCCAAGACCAGTGACTGGTCCTGGTTGCTTGCCTACACCTTCACCCACGCCACCGAAGTCAGCGGCCTGACCAGCTCCACGGCCAGCTCGGGCTGGAACTACACCCTGCGCAAGAACGCCAACGAGGAAGTCGAGTCGCGCTCGCGCTACGAAATCCGTGACCGGTTCACCGGCCAGTTGACCTGGAAGCACAACTTCTTCGGCGACTACCGCACCCAGGTTGGCCTGGTGTACGAAGGTCGCAGCGGCCGTCCGTACAGCTTCACCTACTTCAACGACTTCAACGGCGACGGCCGCTCGGCCAACGACCTGTTCTACGTCCCGAAGGGCCCGGGCGACGTGCTGTTCGGTACCCTCAGCAGCAGCGGCGTGTTCACCCCGAACGCGGCGATGGAAGCCTCGTTCTTCAGCTGGCTGTCGACCCAGGACCAGTTGGGCAAGTACCGCGGCCAGGTCACGCCGAACAACGCGGCCCGCGCCGGCTTCGTGAACACTTTCGACCTGCGCATCAGCCAGCAACTGCCGGGCTTCTTCAAGGACCACAAGTCGGAGGTCTGGGTTGATATCCAGAACGTCGGCAACCTGATCAACAAGAACTGGGGTCACATCATCGATTACGGGTTCTTCGCCGACCAGCGCGTGCTCTCCTCGCAGGGCATTTACAACGGCAAGTACGTTTACAACTACAGGAGCCCGGACGCCGCGTCCGTGGCCAATGGCGACGCCGACAGCTTCAACATCGGCGTCTCGCAGTGGTCGGTCCAGGTGGGCTTCCGCTACGAGTTCTGATCCGTGCGGTAGTTGAACAAGGGCGGCCGGTGGAAATACCGGCCGCTTTTTTTTGCCGACATTAACAATTTGTAATCCGCTGTCCAGCCGTTTGGCAACGCAACGGGGCCATGATCCGCCAGCCCCAAGCCGGGGCTGTCCATCGGAGCCAGCCATGCGACCCCTTTCTACCCTCGTCCTCGCCCTTGCCCTGACGCTGGCAGGTTCGTCCGCAATGGCATCGAGCCAGGCTGCTGCGACCGCCGCAAAGCCGGCGGTCATGCCCGCTGCATCGGCCATGGCGGCGACACCTGCGAAGCCTGCGACCAAGGCCATCCCGGCGACGCCGGCGAAGCCTGCGACCAAGGCCATGGCGGCGACGCCTGCGACACCTGCGACCAAGGCCATGGCGGCGACGCCGGCGACAGCTTCGGCAAAGGCCATGCCCGCCAAGTCGAATGCTGCAAGCGTGCGTTGCCACGACGCCAGCGGCAAGTTCACCAAGTGCGCGGCCAAAGCCGCCGCGCCAGTGCGTTGCCGGGACGCCTCCGGCAAGTTCATTTCCTGCAAGAAGTAATGCCCGCAGCGACCGCGCTGGGCGGCGCACACGCCGCCCAGCGCATCGCCGCCTTCAGGTGCCTTGCCTGATTCGCCCGGATGTTAAAGTCGTTGACCACGAAAACAATGGCAACGCGAGCACCCGATGAGCGACCCAGATTCCGGTATCACTGAAGCACCACCCCTCGGCCACCCGTCCAGGGGCCCGTCCCCGCTGCCCACCGTCAACGCCCAGATCACCCCGCGCGGCGGCCTCGACATCCTGTCCCGCGGAGAAATCGCGCGCCTGCGCGATGCGTCGGCTGGTGGCCTGCATGAGTTGCTGCGTCGTTGCGCGCTGGCGGTGCTGACTACCGGCAGCGATTCAGATGACCCGCGCGCGACCCAGCTCCGGTACCCGGATTTCGACATCGAGGTGCACCAGCAGGACCGCGGCATGAAGATCGAGCTGCGCAATGCGCCGGCGCAGGCCTTCGTGGACGGCGAGATCATCCGCGGCGTCGCAGAGTTGGTCTATGCCGTCATCCGCGACATCGCCTACGTTGCAGTCGAGATCTATGGCAGCGCCAAATTCGACCTGCAGACCAGCGAGGGCATCACCGGCGCCGTATTCGAGATCCTGCGCAATGCGCGCGTGCTGCGCCCGCACATGGAGCCGAACCTGGTGGTGTGCTGGGGTGGCCACCCGATCGGCCGCCGGGAGTACGACTACACCAAGGCGGTCGGCTACCAGCTGGGCCTGCGTAGGATGGATATCTGCACCGGTTGCGGGCCGGGCGCGATGAAGGGGCCGATGAAGGGCGCCACCATCGCCCACGCCAAGCAGCGCCGCACCGGCAATCGGTATATCGGCATCACCGAGCCGGGGATTATTGCGGCGGAATCGCCAAATCCGATCGTCAACCACCTGGTGATCATGCCGGACATCGAAAAGCGCCTGGAGGCCTTCGTCCGGCTCGGCCACGGCATCATCGTGTTCCCGGGCGGCGTCGGCACGGCCGAGGAAATCCTGTACATGCTCGGCTTGCTGATGCATCCGGACAACGCCGGCACGCCGTTCCCGCTGATCCTGACCGGGCCACGCGAATCGGCGGCGTATTTCGAGCAGATCGACCAGTTCCTGCGCCTGACCCTGGGCGAGGCGGCGACCTCGCGTTACACCATCATCATCGATGACCCGGAGCAGGTCGCGACAGCCATGACCCACGGCATCCGCAAGGTGCGCGAGTACCGGCTGCAGACCAAGGATGCGTTTTTCTTCAACTGGTCGCTGCGCATCCCGACCGAATTCCAGTACCCGTTCCAGCCGACCCATGCGGCGATGGCGGCGCTCAACCTGCATCGCGACCAGCCGCCGCACGAGCTGGCGGCCGCTCTGCGCCGGGCATTTTCCGGGATCGTGGCCGGCAACGTGAAGGAGGAGGGGATGCGCGAGATCGAGCGGCATGGCGCATTCGAGATCCATGGGGATCCGGAGATCATGCTGGCGCTGGATGGGTTGTTGAGGGCGTTCGTGGAGCAGCGGCGGATGAAGATGGT
>JBKJMY010000310.1:0-4997 GCA_046596115.1 Arenimonas sp. | reverse complement strand
TGCATCGCGGCTGATCCCGCTCCCACTGTTTACGCTCCCACTGTTTACGCTCCCACTGTTTACGCTGCCACTGGTTATGCTGCCACTGTTCACGCCACGGTACGGTGGCGGTGGTATTGTGGCGGTGTATCCTCTACCGTGTTCGACAGCGTGCGCTAACATACACCTTGTCCCATAAACACGACTCGGGAATCGCGCGCACTCCGCCGTGTGCATGTCCGCCTCGTTGCGGAAAGCCTGACGCGGATGCGACGGTACCCACTTGATCCCAGGGATCGAGGTCGTTTCGCAGGCATCGACATGGTGGAGGATGCAATTCCCATTATCGGCACAGCCGCCGCGGGCAAGCGCGAGTTGCGCAAGCGCCTGCGCGCGATGCGACTTGCCCTCCCCGCCGCAGCGCGCATGCGCGCTGCCGAAGCCGTCGTCCCCCACCTGCTTTCGCTTGCAGAATTCCGCTCGCCCGGCTTTGTCGCCGGCTACTGGGCCATGCATGGCGAGTTGCCCTTGCACGTGCTGCAGATGCGCCTGCCCGCAGGCGTGGTGTGGTGCCTGCCCTGCATCCGGAATAACGGCAGCCTGCGCTTCGCGCCGTGGCGGCCGGGCGATCCGCTGGTGTCGAACCAATTCGGAATCCCGGAGCCGGATTTGAGTCCGGATGCGCTGTTGCGCGCCGAAGACATGGCCGCCATCGTCGTGCCGCTGCTGGGCTTCAACCGTGCTGGCCAGCGCCTGGGCATGGGTGGCGGCTTCTACGACCGCACGCTGTCGTTCCGCAGGTCGGCCGCCATGCCACCCCGGCTGGTTGGCGTCGGTTACGCCGCGCAAGAAGTGGCGCAACTGCCGGTGGATGACTGGGACGTGCGCATGGACACGGTGGTGACAGATCACGAACTCCTCGACATCCACGCCGGGAATGCCGCCGGGAACCCGGCCGGCATGGGCAACACGGAGCCACAATGAAGTATTGGTTGATGAAGTCCGAGCCTGACGCGTTTTCCATCGACGACCTGGCCAAGGCGAAACGCGAGCCATGGTCAGGCGTGCGCAATTACCAGGCGCGTAATTTCATGCGCCAGATGCGGCCAGGCGATGGCGTGTTGTTCTATCACTCCAGTACCGCCGTGCCTGGCATCGTCGGCATCGCCGAAGTCGCCAGCGATCCCTATCCCGATCCCACCCAGTTCAAGAAGCGCTCGCACTATTACGATCCCAAGAGCACGCAGGAAGAACCGCGCTGGCAGTTGGTGGATGTCAATTTCGTACGCAAGCTCAAGCGCATCATCGCGCTGGAAGAACTCAAGGCCCACGCCGACGAACTCGAAGGCCTGGCCGTGCTGCAACGCGGCAGCCGGCTGTCGGTATCGCCGGTGGGCGCGATGCAATGGAAGACCATCCTCTCCCTCGAATAAGGCGGCCGACACATGTCACAGGATGAAGGCAAGCGCCGCTCGGGCGACAAGGCGGCCGAATACGTCACCGACGGCAGCATCGTCGGCGTTGGCACCGGTTCGACGGTGGCGTTCTTCATCGCCGCACTCGGGCGCATGAAGCACCGCATCGAGGGCGCGGTATCAAGTTCGGAGCGCAGCACCGCGCTGCTGGAGGCACTGGGCATCCCGGTGCTGGAGTTGAACAACACCGGCACGCTTGCGCTGTACGTGGATGGCGCCGATGAGTGCGATCCACGCGGCTGCCTGATCAAGGGCGGTGGCGCAGCGCTGACGCGCGAGAAGATCATCGCCGAGGCGAGCGAAAAGTTCGTGTGCATCATCGACGCCAGCAAGCAGGTGCCGGTGCTGGGCAAGTTCCCGGTGCCGGTGGAAGTGATCCCGATGGCGCGCAGCCTGGTGGCGCGCGCGTTGGTGCGGATGGGCGGCCAACCGGTGTGGCGCGACGGCGTGCTCACCGACAACGGCAACTGGATCCTCGACGTGCACAACTGGCAGGTCACCGACCCGGTCGCGCTCGAGCGCGAGGTGAATCAACTGCCCGGCGTGGTCAGCGTCGGACTGTTCGCGCGGCGTGGCGCGGACGTGGTTATCGTGGATGGCGTGGTGCGCGACTGACTGGTCGCACGATCCGGCGCGGGGCCGATCAGGGCCCGCCCTGTGCCTCTGCCTGGCTCACCAGGCCTTCGACCATCCTCATGTATTCCTGGTAGTCGAGCGAGTTGTTGTGGTTGCTGTCGAAGGTCGACATCGGTGGCGCGTCGGCGCCCGCACGCTTCATCAGCGGGAGGTTGGAATACTCCGCGGGCTGCAGCATTTTGTCGTGGTTGGCGTCAGCGGTCCGGAACAATTCTCCAAGGCGTGCCACCAGTGCCGCCCGCCGCTGGTCCTGCCAACCCTGCTTGAATTCCGTCATCGTCAGGGACCCGCTATGGTCCTTGTCCCACGCGTTGAACAGTGCCGCCATGCCGCCGTCGGCTGGCCCGCGCGCCGGTGCGCCCGGGCGGGACGCTGGTCGTGCCGGCGTTGCGGGTGTGGTCATCGTTGGACGACCGGCTGGGGCGGCGGTGGACGGCGCAGATGTCTGCGCCGCAGCAACGAAGCTGCAGAGCGATGCGATTGCCAGCGTGAGGATGCGCAGCGGCTGCGCGGCGGGGCGAGGCGAGGTCATGGTCGGGGGTCCATTCGGGCGCCGATGCGCGGCGCGGGCAGGTGCACATCGTGAGCGCCGACCGCACAAACGACAACCCCCGCCGGAGCGGGGGTTGTGCTTGCATTTGGCTGGGGAACTAGGGCTCGAACCTAGATTGACGGTGTCAGAGACCGTTGTCCTACCATTAGACGATTCCCCAACGGGAAACTCGTGCAAGGCGGGGTCGTCTGACGCGAGTCCCGCCCGGGTACCAAATTCTGAAGCCTTGCGATCAGCGCTTGGAGAACTGCGTTGCGCGACGTGCCTTGTGCAGGCCGACCTTCTTGCGCTCGACTTCGCGGGCATCGCGGGTCATGAAACCGGCCTTGCGCAGTTCGGGCTTCAGGGCTTCGTCGTACTCGACCAGGCTGCGGGCGATGCCCAGGCGAATGGCGCCGGCCTGGCCAGTGATGCCGCCACCTTCAACCGTCACCGAGATGTCGAAGTTGTCGGTGTTCTTGGTCAGCACGAGCGGCTGGCGCACGATCATGCGCGAGGTCTCGCGACCGAAGAACTCGTCCAGCGGACGGCCATTCACGGTGATGGCACCCGCGCCCTTGCGCAGGAACACGCGGGCGGTGGAGGACTTGCGACGGCCGGTGCCGTAGTTGTGCTGCTGCGAAGCCATGGTTGTCTGCCTGTTGCTGACTTAGATGTCCAGCGCCTGGGGCTGCTGGGCGGAGTGCGGGTGGTTCGGACCCTTGTAGACCTTGAGCTTGCGATACATCGCGCGGCCCAGCGGATTCTTCGGGAGCATGCCCTTCACGGCGGTCTCGATGACGCGCTCGGGATGGGCGGCAAGCATCTGGCCCAGCGACTCGGTCTTCAGGTTGCCGATGTACCCCGTGAAACGGTGGTACTTCTTGTCCTTCAACTTGTTGCCGGTGACCGCGATTTTCTCGGCGTTGACCACGATCAGGAAATCGCCGGTATCAACGTGCGGGGTGAAGATCGGCTTGTGCTTGCCGCGCAGGCGACGCGCGAGTTCCGAGCACAGGCGGCCGAGGGTCTTGCCGCTGGCATCAACGAGATACCAGTCTTGCGTGACGCTCGCCGGCTTGGTGCTGACGGTCATGGCTTTCATGACGGGGGTGACTCCAGAAGAAAAACGCGGAAATAAGAAGCGGAATGATAGCCGACCGCCCTCGGGCGGCGCAAGTCCTTCATTCTGCGCGTGTTAGCGTCGCGACGTGGCCCCACGTACCGTCCAGGACCCCGTTATTGCGGACGCTTCGCCCATGTGCCCGCCGTAGCGGGCGGCGAGTTTACCCCAACTGCCGTCGGCAAGGGCCATCTCGATGCATGACCGGCGCTGCGTCTCCACTATCCATGAGACGCGTGCTCACGCGCCGATCAGCTGCTGTCGGCGAACATTGTGGGCCGAGGTCACCTTGGCAATGCCCTGGCCGCGCCGGTCAGGCATCCTGATGAACTCCTCGCCGAGTAACCGCAATGAGCCCACGCCACCTGAGCTTGACTGACCGATTGATCGTCCAGGCCCAGCGCGCCCTGGGCACCACCGTCGGCCATACGGCCGTGGCCGAGCGCCCCAGCCCCGGCGCACCGCAAGCCGACCTGGAGATGGCGTCGGGCCCGCGTCGACATGCGGCGGGCCTGATGCGCGTGAACCACACCGGCGAAGTCTGCGCGCAGGCCTTGTATATCGGCCAAGCGGCGGTTGCGCGCGACCAGGCCACGCGCGCGCAACTGCTCGCCGCGGCGCAGGAAGAAACCGACCACCTGGCCTGGTGCGCCGAACGCCTGGACGAACTCGACAGCCGCCCCAGCCTGTTCAATCCCCTGTGGTACGCCGGCAGCTATGCGATCGGCGTGGCCGCGGGCTTGCGGGGAGATGGCTGGAACCTTGGCTTCGTGGTGGAAACCGAACGCCAGGTCGAAGCCCACCTGGCCGAGCACCTGCGCTCGCTACCTGCGGAAGACCTGCGCAGCCGGGCGATCCTGTCCACGATGAAGGACGACGAGGCCAGGCATGCCGAACAAGCCGAGGCGGCGGGAGCGCGGGTGCTGCCACAGCCGATTCCGCGGTTGATGGCGCTCACTTCGGCGGTGATGAAGGCGGTCGCGTACCGAATTTGATTCGGCCGGCGGTTGGCGACGCCGGGGACTAATAGAGGTTTCGCGGGAGCCTGGGCAGCGGCTCAATCGACGAGGTTGCGGCCGTGGAAGAGTTCTTCGATCTCGCGGCGAAGCTGCAGCTCGACCCGTGAGCGGTCCTTGAACGAGAGGTTCTTGGCCTTTTCCTCGAACAGGTAGGTGTCGAGGTCGAATTCCTTCACGTGCATCTTCGTGTGGAACAGGTTTTCCTGGTACACGTTGACGTCGAGCATCTCGTA
>JBKJMY010000255.1:0-3310 GCA_046596115.1 Arenimonas sp. | reverse complement strand
GGCTCGTCCGTCACCGGCATAGGTCGCGACGCGGCGCAGCGGATCTGGTACCGGGCGCTGACGGTGTACATGACCTCCAACACCAACTACGCCGGCGCCCGCGCCGCATCGTTGTCGGCAGCCAGCGATCTGTTCGGCGCCACCTCCACCCAGCGCAATGCGGTGGCCGCTGCATGGAGCGCCGTCAGCGTCAACTGATCCAGGAATACGCTGGACCCGAACGGGCCGCGAAAGCGGGCCGTCTTTTGTTGTCCGCTGGCCACGAATCCGGCCTGCCGCCTCGGGAAAATCTCAGCATCGCGCGAGACTGACGACTGTCCGCTTTTGTGGACTGCGTCCGTTTTCTATTGCGAACCTCATCACACTTTGCTTTAATAGCAGCGCGGACCCCCGGCCGCCCCTGTCTGGAGAAACGACATGTCCGCCGGCCGCTTCGCCCTTGCTTGCTCTGTTGCCCTCGCCTCGTCCAGCGTCGTGCTCGCCGCGCCGGGCAATGGCGCGTCGGCGGATCGTGCGCAGGGCCTGATCAAATCCCACGCCGCCGCAGCGCGCCTGTCATCTGCCGACCGCTTCAAGGTCCGCGACGTCGTGGTGGACCCGGACGGCACCGAGCACGTGCGCTTCAGCCGCAGCTACGCCGGCCTGCCGGTCATCGGCGGAGACCTGGTCGTGCATTCGCGCCGCGGTCAATTCAAATCGGTGTCCGTCTCCCAGTCGAAGGCGGCTTCCGTCCCGTTGAAGGCCATCGTGTCCGACGAGGACGCGGTGGTTGCAGCCGGCGCCGAGTTTGGTCCGAATTTCGCTGGTGTCCCGTTCGTTTTCCAGGTGATTTATGCACGCGGACCCGGCGTGCCGCGCCTGGCCTGGGAAGTCCGCATGGATGGTGGCGACGGACTCGGCAATCCAGTGGCGATGAGCTATATCGTCGATGCCCGCAACGGACATGTGCTGGATCGCTGGAGCCGCCTGGAGACCATCAAGCCGATCGCGCCGGCAAACTGCATTGGCAATCTCCCCCAGGCTGGCAAGGGCCACGCCCTGTATTCCGGCGATGTGACCCTGGTGACAACGCGGTGCGGCGGCGACCCCTACCAGTTGCGCGACACCAGCCGCGGCAATGCCTCCACCACCGACATGCGCAACACCACGATCGGTGCGGGTACGCTGCTCGTCGACGCGGACAATGTCTGGGGCCGCGGCAAGGGCAGCAATGATCCTGTTGCGACCGGCGTCGACGCCCACTACGGCGTTGCCAGCACCTGGGACTACTTCGCGCAGGTGCATGGTCGGCTTGGCGTGGACGGCGAGGGCACCGGCACCACGGCACGCATCCACTACGGTCGCAATTACGTCAACGCCTTCTGGTCCGAAGAATGCTACTGCGTGAGCTTCGGCGACGGCGATGGCCGCACCTGGGGCCCGATGGCCAACCTCGACATCGCCGGACATGAGCTCAGTCACGGCATCACCAGCCGCACCGCGGGCCTGATCTACTCTGGCGAGTCGGGTGCGCTGAACGAGGCGACGTCGGACATCTTCGGCGCGATGGTTGAACTGCACGCCAACAATGCCCTGGACCGTCCGGATTACACGATCGGCGAGGAAATCTTCCTCCAGGGCGGCGGCAAGGCCCTGCGCTACATGTACCGGCCCAGCCTCGACGGCGCGTCCTCTGACTGCTGGTCCTCGAGCGTTGCCGCACGCGACGTGCATTACGGCTCCGGTGTGGCGAACCACTTCTTCTACCTGCTTGCCGAAGGTGCAAAGTCTCCAGCCGGCTACCCGTATTCCGCGGCCACGCTGGTCTGCAATGGCAACACGGGCCTGGCCGGCATCGGTCACGAAATGGCCGAGAAGATCTGGTATCGCGCCCTGAGCATCTATTTTACCAGCGACACCGATTACGCCGCCGCGCGCGTGGCTACCGTGCAGGCCGCCACCGACCTGTATGGCGATGCCGTTGCGGCGTCCGTTGGCCGGGCCTGGAGCGCCGTCAGCGTCAACTGATCTTCGTTGCCCCCCTCCCCCCGAACGAAGAACGGCCCGCGAAAGCGGGCCGTTTTTTGCCACTGGCACACGGGCGACTCAGTGCTTGTGGCCGCCCTCGCCATGCACGTGGCGGTGGCCGACTTCTTCCTCGCTCGCTGCACGTACCTCGAGTATCTCGACGTCGAACTCGAGCGTCTTGCCAGCCATCGGATGGTTGAGGTCCACGTCGACGACGCTGATGCCGACCTTGCGCACCGTCATCGCGCGATTGCCCTGCTCGGTGGGCAGCACGACCTGCATGCCCGGTGCCAGCCGCGCGCCCTTGAAGTGCTTGCGCGGGATCCGCTGCACCATGCCATCGCGGCGCTCGCCATAGGCTTCGGCGGGCTCGACGGTCACCTGGAAGGTGTCGCCGGCTTCGCGGCCGCGCATCGCCGTTTCCAGGCCGGGGATGATGCCGGCGTGGCCGACGAGGACCGACATCGGCTCCTGGCTGCGCGAGGTCTCGATCTGGCCCTGGCCGGGCTCGGAGACGGCATAGTGGAAGCGGACGACGGTGTTGTCTTCGATCTTCATGAAATTCTGGGCTCGACGTTGGCGGGACACAGTTGGCGGTCCGGACGGATGACGTCGCGGCGGGGGTCGGGCACACTCGCCCGGGATGAGAGCCCACGATTATCCCAGCGACAGCCCGCCCGCGCCACCGCAAGCGCTGCGCTGGCTTCAGACAACGCGATTGGCATTGGCAGGCTTGCGATGGCTGTTCCGGGTGGAGGCACTGGCCTGTGTGATGGCACTGGCTGGCGTGTTGGCCCTGGCCGCTTGCTCGAGCGGCGGCGGCCAGGTTGCGCAGCCACCACGCGTGCGCGTCCCGGCACATATGAACCCGCCACCGGCGGATGCGATGGCGTCGAATGAAGTCCTGATCCGGGCCATCGGCCTGGTCGGGACCCCGTATCGCTACGGCGGCAATACGCCCGAGGCCGGATTCGACTGCAGCGGCCTGGTCGGCTTCGTCTTCCGCGATGCCGCCGGACGGCAGCTGCCGCGCACCACGGCCGGACTGGTCGCGATGCGCGCCCCGGCTGTCGGCGCGTTGGAACTGGAGCCGGGTGACCTGCTGTTCTTCGCCACCGGCGGCGCCACCGCCAGCCATATCGGCATCTTCGTCGGCGAAGGGCGCTTCGTGCACGCCCCCAGCACCGGCGGCACGGTCAAGCTCGACCGCCTGGAGTCCGCGTACTGGCAACGCAGCTTCGTTGCCGCACGCCGCGTGCTTGTACTGGCACACTGAGTCGCCGCGGCCGCTGAGCCGCTCCGG
>JBKJMY010000060.1:0-13201 GCA_046596115.1 Arenimonas sp. | reverse complement strand
TGGAGCTGCAACGCAAAGCTGCATGGATGCGGATGCGAGGGCCGCTGCTGACGCTGGCGCTGTTGTGCACGCCTGCACTGCTGTTGCCGCAGGTCGCCACGGCGAAGCAGGCGCCGGTTTCCGCGGCAACGCGGCCGCAGGTTGCCGCGGGGAAGCAGCCGCCGGTTGCGGCGGGCACGCAACAGGTCGCGCCGGCACCTGCTGCGCCCGGGCTTGCCAAACATCCATCCGGTGCGGCAATCGCATCGGGCAACCACTTCGCCACCGATGCGGGGCTCGAAATCCTCGCCCGCGGCGGCAATGCCTTCGATGCCGCCGTGGCCGTGTCGGCCGCGCTCGGTGTGGTCGAGCCGACCAGTTCCGGATTGGGCGGCGGCGGGTTCTTCCTGCTGCATGACGCCAAGTCCGGAAAGGATGTGTTTGTTGATGCGCGCGAAACCGCGCCCGCGTCTGCGACGTCGGCGATTTATCTGGATGCCAAGGGCGAACTCGACAACGACAAGGCGCGCAACGGGCCCTTGTCCTCGGGCATCCCGGGCCTGCCGGCGGGATTGGTGTACGTGGCGAAGAAATATGGGCGTCTGCCGCTGTCGGTGTCGCTGGCGCCGGGGATCCGCCTGGCGCGCGATGGATTCGAGTTCTATCCGCGCATGGTGGACGGCTACGCCCAGCGCCGGGCAGTGATGGAGCGCTTCGAAGGAACGCGCAAGGTCTACCTGGCCGATGGCAGCCCGCCGGCGCTCGGCGAGGTGTTCAAACAGCCGGACCTGGCGCGGACGCTCGAACTGATCGCCAGCAAGGGCAGGGACGCGTTCTATCGCGGCGAACTGGCTGCCCGCATGGTGGCCGAGGTCAACAAGTACGGCGGCGCCTGGACCAGCGCGGACCTGTCCGGCTACGTGGTGAAGGAACGCGATCCGATCCGGATTCGCTACCGCGACTGGGACATCGTCACCGCGCCGCCGCCGTCATCGGGTGGCGTGGTGCTGGCGGAAATCCTGCAGGTGCTGGAAGGATGGAATTTCCCCGCGCTGGATGAAGCGCACCGCGCGCACCTGGTGGTCGAGGCGGAGCGCCGCGCCTACCGTGACCGCGGTGAATTCCTCGGCGATCCGGATTTCGTCAAGATGCCGATCCGGCAACTGACCAGCGACGACTATGCCGCCGGCTTGCGCGCCTCGATCCTGTTCGACAAGGCCACGCCGAGTGCGATGCTGCCCTCGGGCGAGACCAAACACGAAGGCGACAATACGACCCACTTCTCGATCATCGACCGCGAGGGCAACCTCGTTGCGGTGACCCAGACCGTCAACCTCGCCTACGGTTCGGGCCTGGTCGTTGATGGCACCGGCATCCTGCTCAACGACGAGATGGATGATTTCGCGCTGCGCCCCGCAACCCCGAATGCATTCGGTGTGATCGGCTTCGATGCCAATGCCGTGGCGCCCGGCCGGCGCATGCTCAGCTCGATGTCGCCGACCTTCATGATCGGCCGCGACAAGGTGGTTGTGCTCGGCGCCAAGGGCGGCAGCCGCATCATCACCGCGGTGCTGCAAGGCATCCTCGGCATCGAACAGGGCAAGTCGCCGCAGGACATCGCGTCCATGCCGCGCTTTCATCATCAATACCTGCCGGACACGATCGCCGCTGAACCGGGCGCGTTTTCAGCCGAGACGGTGACCGCGCTGCAGGCCATGGGCCACGTCGTCGAGACGAGCGCCGCGCCCTGGAACTTCGTCTATCTGCACGCAGTGGATTGGGACCGGCGCACCAATACCCTGCGTGGCGGCGCGGACCCGCGCAATCCACCGGGGTCGGCGCGCGTTGTTCCAGCCGCATCGGGAGGTGGCAAATGAAACTCTGGTCGATCCTGGGCAATTCGCAGATGCTCGATGGCGGCGCGATGTTCGGCAACGTGCCGCGCCCGATGTGGGAACAATGGATTCCCGCCGACGACGGCAACCGCATTCCGCTGGCTTGCCGGGCGTTGCTCGCAGATGGGCTGGTCGGCAAGCGGGTGCTGTTCGAGACCGGCATCGGCGCGTTTTTCGAACCCAAGCTGCGGGCGCGCTTCGGCGTCGTCGAAGACCGGCATGTACTGCTCGACAACCTGAAGGCTGCCGGCTTTTCGCACGAGGACATTGACGTGGTGGTGCTGTCGCACCTGCACTTCGACCATGCCGGCGGGCTGCTGTCGGCGTGGAGCGCGGATGGCGCGCCGACGTTGCTGTTTCCGAACGCGACTTACGTGGTGAGCGCCGCCTGCTGGGATCGCGCGAAGGATCCGCATCCACGCGACCGTGCCAGTTTCATCGCGGAACTTCCGGCATTGCTTGAAGCCAGCGGCCGGCTGGAAATCGTGGACGGCGAATACAGCAATGTCCTTGGCCATGCGGTGCGCTTTCATTACAGCGACGGGCATACCCCAGGCCTGATGCTGGCCGAGATCGTCGGCGGGCACGGGCAGGGCGGCGTGGTGTTTTGTGCCGACCTGATCCCGGGGCGGCCCTGGGTGCACCTGCCGGTAACCATGGGTTATGACCGCTATCCCGAGTTACTGATCGACGAAAAGCGCCAGTTCCTGGGCGACATGCTGGCCCGCGGCGTGCGGCTGTTCTTCACCCACGACACGGCCTGTGCAATGGCCTCCGTGCAGCGCGATGCGAAGGGCCGGTTCTCGACCATCCAGGAGCGTGCTGAATTGGTCGCCGAGGCGCTCTGAGCGCACGAGGCTAGCGGGCGCGCTGTGCCTACTCGGTAGCGTAGCCCTGCAGGAATCCGACGATGGCGAAGCCCGCCATCGCCAGCAGCAGCAGGAGCGTGAAGAACGTGCCGAAGAATCGGCCACGCGAGGTGCCGCTGCTATGGCTCAGGCCCCAGGCATGCGCCGCGCGCGAAATCAGCAAGGTTGCGCCGAAGGCATGGATGATGCGGTCGTTGTAGCCGTTGAGTTCCATGCCGCCGAGCAGGATGAAGGCCAGCGGCATGTACTCGACTGCATTGGCGTGCGCACGCACCCGCATCAGCAATTGCTTGTCGCCACCATCGCCCAGGCCGATCTTGTGGCGGAAGCGCCATTGGACCACGCGCAGTGACAGGAAGACGACGAGGATCGTGCATAAGCCGGCGTAGAAGAGGGTGATCATGTGGGGTTTCCTTTTGCCGCTATTTTAGCCTGTGAAGTTGATCGCGGCTGAAGCCGCTCCCACAGGAGCCGGCCCACAGGAGCCGATCGCGCGTTAGTCGCCGAGGCTGACTTCGTCTGCGCCGAGCAGGCGCTCCAGTTCGCCGAGCAGGCTGCGCAGGGGCGGGGCCAGCTCGGGAGCATAGAGCCGGCTGCGGTCCAGCGTTTCGATCCGGCCGAACAGGCTCTGGCGGATCTGTTCTTCGCTGCGCGCGCGATGGAGCAGGTCGTCGACCACGTTGCCGAACTCGCTCGGCGTCGGCGCTGCTTCAAGCGCGATGCACACGCCGGCCAGCGAGGAAAAGAACGCCTGCGCCTCCGGGCCCAGGCCAAAGTCGGTCGGGCGGTAGTCGAGGAAGGCGCGTTGGGCATCGGTCCAGATGCGGTAGCTGCACTTTGCCAGCGAGTGGTACAGCGGCTGCTCCGAGATCACGACCATCACCAGGTTTTTGCCATTGGCGGTGGCGGATCCGGACGGGCTGTTCCACTCGCGCTTCATGGCGAAGTGATAGAGCCGGGCCTGGTCGGAGAAGTGTGCGGCCTGCAGCTGGTCGAGAATCAGCAGCGTCTGCGAGGCTTCGGAATAGGCACAGGCTTCGGTCATCACCCGCTCGAAGCCGGACGGCGCCGCTTCGGGCACGCCCATGCTGCCGTCGTCCAGGACGATCGGCTGGGGCGGGGCCAGTGCTTCGCCAGCACTGAAGTCGTGGTAGAGAATGTGCGGAAAATCGAGTGCACGACCGAGCGCCTGGGCGAATGCGGTCTTGCGGCGGCCGGCGGTGCCGTCCACGTGCAGCACGCGCAGGTGCGTGAGTTGCTGGCCGAACAGGCAGCGCAACGCATGGTCGTAATCGTCGTTGGATTCGAAGCCGAATTCGGCCAGTTTCGTGCGCAGGCTCATGCGCCGATTCTAGCCCGCTGGCGGCGGCGCTGCTGCTCGCCCTTCTGCTGGCCCTGGTGCTGGCCCTGTTGCTGGCCCTGCTGTTGCCGGCATCGGCGGGACGCGGCGGGTGCGCATGGCGAGCGAAGTGACGCCGGTCAGCACGGCAAGGCCAGCGCCCACGCCGAATGTCAGCGCCGGGCCCGACCAAGTCCACAAACCGCCAGCGATCGCGCTGGCCAGGACTTGCATCAGGCCGCGGGCGAGGTTGACCATGCCGAACGCGGTGCCACGCAGTTGGGCAGGCGCATAGTCGGCCGTGAGCGCCGACAGCAGGCCCTCGGTCAGGCCCATGTGCACGCCCCACGCGGCGATGCCGACGAACACCCACGGCATCGAGGGCGCGAAGGCGAGCAAGAGGTCGGCGATGACCATGACCACGCAGCCGATTGCGAGCAGCACGTGGCGGGACATCCGGTCGGACAGTTTTCCCGCCGGGTAGGCGGTGAGCAGGTAGGTGGCGCTCATGACCACCAGGGTCAGCGGCACCCATTTCGTGGCCAGGCCACCTTCGCTGGCGCGCAGCACCAGGAAGGCCTCGGAAAAGCGCATCAGCGTGAACAGTACGACCAGGGTGACCAGTGCCCAGAACTGTCGTGGGTAGTGGGCGGCGCGAAAACCGGCGAGGGGATTGCCACGGGCCAGCTTGCGACCGCCGACGGCGGCCGGCTCGCGCACGCCGATCACCAGCGTCGACACGGCAAGCAGGGCCGGGATGCAGGCGATCCAGAGCACGTGGTGCAGGTCGAAAGCGAGCACCGCCATCAGGCCGACCGCGATCAGCGGGCCTGCAAATCCGCCGACCGTGTCGAGCGATTGCCGCAATCCGTAGGCAGCGCCGCGATGCTCGGGCAGCACTTCATCAGCGACCAGCGCGTCGCGCGGCGCGCCGCGGATGCCTTTGCCGATGCGGTCCAGGAATCGCGCAGTGAACACGGTCATCGCCGACCCGGCGAGCGGGAACAGTGGCTTGGTGAGCGCGGCCAATCCGTAGCCGAGTACGATCAGGGGTTTGCGTCGTGACCAGCGGTCCGACAGCACGCCGGAAAAGATCTTGGTGATCGAGGCGGTGCCTTCGGCCACGCCTTCGATGATGCCCAGGGCGAACGCACTCACGCCCAGCGTGCCGACCAGCAGCACCGGCAACAGGGCGTGGATCATCTCCGACGAGGTGTCCATGAACATGGACACGATCCCGAGGATCCAGACGTTCCTCGGGATGCGGACCGTCGAGCGTAATGCGGGGCCGTTGGCGTCCATGCCCGGCCCGCGGATCAGGCAGCTTCGGCTTGTGACTTGCGCGGACCCTTGAGCAGGGCGTCGCGCACGTGCTCGATGATCAGGTCCACCTCGGTATCGGTCACCGCGAAGTGCGGGGTGAACCGCAGCGAGTTGGTGCCGCCATGGATCACGCCCAGGCCACGCTCACGCATGTATTCCTCGGTGGAACCGACGCCGTAGCACTTGTACGACGCATCGAGTTCACACGAGAACAGCAGGCCGGTGCCCTGCACCTTGGTGATGCGGCCGGGCAGTTCGTCCTTGAGCTTGTTCAGACGGTCCAGGAACAGCTGGCCTTTCTGGCGGATGTTCGCGCGCAGCGGCGGCAGCAAGGCGGTGAGCACGGTGGCCCCGATATCCAGCGCGCGCGGGTTGGTGGTCATGGTATTGCCGTAGATGCCCTTGCGGTACAGGCCGGCGGCGCGGTCGTTCGCGGCCAGCACCGACAGCGGATATTGGCCGCCGCTGATCGCCTTGGAATAGGTTTCCAGGTCCGGCGCATCCAGGCCCTCGAATCCGGGGTAATCCACGATCGACAGCACACCATGCGCGCGCAGGCCGGCCTGGATCGAATCCACAAGCAGCAGCGAACCGTGCGCCTTGGTCAGCTCGCGCGCGGCGGCATAGAACGCCGGCGGCACGGCACGGCCGGGGTCGCCTTCGCCCATCACCGGCTCAAGGAACATCGCCTCGATGAACCATCCGTTCGCGTCGGCATCGGCAAACGCCTGGCGCAGTTGCTCGATGGAGTAGGGCTCGACGGTGATGACGCTGGTTTCGTTGCGGAAGCTGGCCAAGTGTTGGACATAGGCCTTGCGGCTGGAGTCCGAGTACAGGGCCGGGCGCTCGGTGCGGCCGTGGAATGCGCCCTTCACGGCAAGGCGCTTGATGGTGCGGCCTGCATGCGAGCCACCGGCATCGGTGCGCAGCTTGGCGTTGACGTCGGCGATGCGGCCGGCCAGCGAGACCAACTCGGAACCGGAATTGAGGCAGAAGAATTTCGGATACGGGCAGCTGCCGCGGGTGTGGCCGATTTCGGCCCGCAGCGCGCGGGTCATGCGCAATTGCGACAGGCTCGGGGACATCACGTTCGCCATTACCTGTGGCTTGGCCATGGCCTCGAGAATGGCCGGCGGGGTGTGGCCGAAGGCGAGCATGCCGTAGCCGCCGCTGTCGTGCAGGACGCGGCCTTTCAAGGTGATCACCCACGGGCCGCGGGCGGCAAGGCCGACGTACGGATTGACCGCATCTTCGGGATAGAAATTGATGAAGCCAGCTTGCACCGCTTCGATTTGCGCCTGCTCGTCGGCATCGATCAGCTCCGGGAATTCAGCGCGCAGGACGTCGAGTTGCGCGACTGCAGCTTCGGCAGCTGCGCGCAGGTCGGGGAACTGTTCGGCCAGGCGGTCGACCGTGGCATCGTCCAGCCCGTGGGTGCGGACCGCGCCGGCGCGTTGGCGCAGCGGGGCGAGCAGTTCGGTCGTCTTCATGGTGTTTCTCCGGTGTTGCAGATGCGACGATGTGACAGGAAGGGGTGCCCGGCGCGACCATCCGCGCAGGCTCCTCAGGTGGGCTGCATGGGGCGATTTTATCACGCCGGATTTGCCGTTATAACCCCCAAAAACCCGGCAAAAAGCGCCAACCTGTGGAAAACACCGGGCAACTTGCGGGGCTACAATGGCCGCCCCAATGCCGGTCCGCCATGAAGAAATCCGACTTCAACTTCGACCTTCCACCAGGGCTGGTGGCCCAGGCGCCGCTGGCTGAACGGTCGGCCAGCCGGATGCTGGTGTTGTCGCCGGTGCCGTTGGCGTTGTCGGACCGGAACGTCCGCGATCTTCCGAAATTCCTGCGTCCCGGCGACCTGCTGGTGTTCAACGACACCCGGGTCATCCCCGCGCGCCTGATCGGGCACAAGGATAGCGGTGGCCGGGTCGAGATCATGCTGGAGCCGAACGCATCCAATCCTGTCGGCCATGATCCGCGCGAAGTACGCGCGCAGGTAGGCGCGAGCAAGTCACCCAAGCCGACTTCGCGAATCCGCCTGGACGATGGCACCGAGTTGGTGGTGCTCGGGCGCGATGGCGAGTTCTACCGGCTGCGCTTCGAGGGCGACGAGCCGGTGCAGCAGATCCTGGCGCGGGTCGGGCGCATGCCGTTGCCTCCCTACATCCAGCGCGACGCAGTGCACACCGATGACGAGCGCTACCAGACCGTGTATGCGCGTGAGCCGGGCGCGGTCGCCGCGCCAACCGCGGGCCTGCATTTCGACCAGGTGCTGCTGGACCAGTTGCAGGCAAGAGGAATCGAGTTCGGCCACGTCACCCTGCACGTGGGCGCCGGCACTTTCCAGCCGATGCGCGCCGACAGCGTGCACGACCATGTCATGCATAGCGAGTGGCTGAACGTGGGCGCCGAACTGTGTGCGAAAGTGGCGCGGACCCGCGCTGCGGGAGGGCGCGTGGTGGCGGTTGGAACCACGGTTGTGCGCTCGCTGGAAACAGCCATGCGTGACGGCGTGTTGTTGCCCTACGCCGGGGACACCCGGATCTTCATCTTTCCCGGCTACCGGATCCGTTCGGTGGACATGTTGCTGACCAATTTCCACTTGCCCGAGAGCACGCTGTTGATGCTGGTCTCGGCGTTTTCCGGGCGCGAGCGCATTCTTGACGCCTATCGGCACGCGGTTGACGCGGGTTATCGCTTCTTTTCCTATGGGGACGCCATGCTGCTGTATCCGGAACCCAGCGCATGAGCCGCATGCAATTCAAACTGCTCGCTCGCGACGGCGTGGCTCGGCGCGGGCGGCTGACGTTCCCGCGCGGCAGCGTGGAAACGCCGGCCTTCATGCCGGTCGGAACCTACGGCTCGGTCAAGGCGATGAAGCCGGTCGACATCGCCGAGTCCGGGGCGGAAATCATCCTGGGCAACACCTTCCATCTGTTCCTGCGGCCGGGACTGGAAGTGATTGCTGCGCACGAAGGATTGCATCGATTCACCGGATGGAGCGGTCCAATCCTTACCGACTCGGGCGGGTTCCAGGTCTGGTCGCTGGCCAAGCGGCGCAAGATCACCGAGGCTGGCGTGACATTCGCTTCGCCCGTGGATGGAGCCAAGGTTTTCCTCGGTCCGGAAGAAAGCATGCAGATCCAGCGCGTGCTCGATTCCGACATCGTGATGATCTTCGATGAGTGCACGCCATACCCGGCCACCGAACAGCAGGCGCGCGATTCCATGGAATTGAGCCTGCGCTGGGCCGCGCGCTCGAAGGCGGCGCATGTGGGCAACGACGCGGCGCTGTTCGGCATCGTGCAGGGCGGCACCTTCGATGCGCTGCGCGCCCGCTCGGCCGAAGGCCTGCAGGCGATCGGATTCGACGGCTACGCGGTCGGCGGGCTGGCGGTTGGCGAGCCCGCCGCCGAGCGCGAGCGCACCCTGGAGGCAATCTGCCCACTGTTGCCGACAGACCGGCCGCGCTACCTGATGGGTGTCGGCAAGCCCGAGGACATCGTGGAGGCGGTGGCCCGTGGCGTGGACATGTTCGATTGCGTGATGCCAACCCGCAATGCGCGCAATGGCCATTACTTCACCCGCTTCGGCCAGGTGCGGATCCGCAACAAGGTCAACCAACTCGATTTGCGCCCGATCGAGCCCGGCTGCACCTGCCATGCCTGCGCCCACGGATTCACCCGGGCCTACCTGCGCCACCTGGACAAATGCAACGAGATCCTGGCCTCGATGCTGGCCACGATCCACAACCTGCACTACTACCAGCAGCTGATGGCACAGATGCGCGAGGCCATCGCCGCGGGGCAGTTCGAGGCGTTCCGGACCAATTTCTACACTGTGCGTGCAGCCGGCGAGCCCGGCTGAAAGGCTCGCCCTGCGCGGGCCAGGACCTTGTTTTCGTCCCGTTTCGCATGATCGCCGCACCCCGACGGCTACCCGGTACCCGGGGCCGCCGGACGCCCATGTGGCATACTTGCGCGCTTTGATCGCCCACGGATTACGCTCATGTCCCTGCTAGACCTCCTGATTTCCCCCGCCGCCGCCCAGGCCGCAGCTGCCCCCGCCGGGCAACCCAGCCTGATTTCTTCGCTGGCCCTGCCGGCGCTGTTCTTCGTGGTGGTGTTCTTCCTGATGATCCGGCCGCAGATGAAGAAGTCCAAGGAACATCGCGAGCTGATCGCCAAGCTGGCCAAGGGTGATGAAGTCATCACCAATGGCGGCATCGCTGGTCGCGTCTCTGACATTGGCGAGAATTTCATCACCCTGGAAGTGGCCGATGGCGTACGCGTGAAGCTGCAGCGCAACGCAATCGTCGCCGTTCTTCCGCGCGACACCTTGAAGTCGGCCTGATCGGCCCCTATCCGTCCACTATCGACCTCCGGGTCTCGGCGGCTCCTGACCATGCTTGAATTTGCCCGTTGGAAGTACATCCTGATCGGGGTGGTGTTGTTCTTCACCACCCTGTATTCGATCCCCAACCTGTACCCGAAAGACCCGGCCGTGCAGATCATTGCCGACCGCGGCGCCACGATGGATTCCGCGCTCCAGGCGCGGGTCGCGGGGCTGGTCAAGGGCGCCGGAATCAATGCGAGGCAGGTCGCGATCGAAGACGGCAACCTGCTGGTGCGCCTGAACAGCACCGATGCGCAGAGCAAGGCAGCGGACGTCATTCGGCCTGCGCTGGGCACCGGCTACACCGTCGCCTTGAACTTGGCGAACACGGTCCCGCAATGGCTGCAATGGCTGCACGCCCGGCCGATGTCGCTTGGCCTGGACTTGCAGGGTGGCGTGCACTTCCTGCTGGAAGTGGACCAGAAGGCCGCGCTGGACAAGCGCAATGAAGCTTTCGTCGACGAGATCCGCTCGGTGTTGCGCGACAACCAGATTGCCTACACCACGGTCTCGCGCACACCCGCCGGCATCCAGGTGGAGCTGCGGCGTGCCGGGGACGCAACCCGTGCCCAGAACAGCATCGCCAAAAGCGCCCCCGAACTGCAGCTCAGCTCCGACTCGGCGAACCCGGCCCGATTCATGGCGGTGGTGCCGGCGGGGGAAATCAAGCGTATTTCCGACGAAGCGCTCGAACAGAACATGACCACCCTGCGCAACCGCATCAACTCGCTCGGCGTGTCCGAGCCGGTGGTGCAGCGCCAAGGTTCAAGCCGGATTGTGGTGCAGATGCCCGGCCTGCAGGACACCGCCGAGGCCAAGAAGCTGATCGGCGCCACCGCAACGCTGGAATACCGCGCAGTGGTTGACGGCAACGCCGTAGTCGCCCGCGACACCGGCGTGGTGCCGCCCGAGGCCCGCCTGTACTTCATGCGTGAGCTGGGTGCGGACGGCAAGCCGCGGCCGATCCTGTTGTCCAAGCGGACCATCGTGACCGGCGACCAGCTGGTCAACGCCAGCGCGCAGATGGATTCGAGCTCGGGCACTCCGGCGGTGTCAGTGGAGCTCAACAAGCTCGGCGGCGACCGGATGTTCAAGTTCACCCAGGAAAACGTCGGCAAGCTGATGGCGGCGGTGTACATCGAAACCATTCCGGACGTGAAGGAGGTCAACGGACAGCAGGTCCGGACCTCGCGCGTCAAGGAAGACGTGATCAGCGCGGCCACGGTGCAAGGCGTGTTCGGCAAGACCTTCCAGACCACAGGCCTGACCAACATGGCCGAAGCCCAGCAGCTTGCGTTGCTGCTGCGCGCGGGTTCGCTGGCGGCGCCGATGGTGATCGTCGAAGAGCGCATCGTCGGCCCGAGCCTGGGCGCCGACAACGTGCGCAGTGGCACGGAAGCGGTGATGTACAGCTTCCTGTTCGTGCTCATTTTCTTCCTGTTCTATTACAAGATGTTCGGCATCGTGACCAACCTGGCGCTGCTGGTGAACCTGCTGATCGTGGTTGCGGTGATGTCGGTGCTCGGGGCAACCATGAGCCTGCCTGGCCTGGCCGGCATCGCGCTGACGGTGGGTATGTCGGTGGATGCCAACGTATTGATCAACGAACGAATCCGCGAGGAACTGCGAAACGGCAATACGCCCAAGAGTTCGATCGCCGCCGGTTACGACAAGGCCACCGGCACGATCTATGACGCCAACATCACCGCGTTGCTCGGCGGTCTGGCGATGGCGGCCTTCGGCTCCGGTCCGGTGCGCGGATTCGGCATCACGCTGATGATCGGCATCATGAGTTCCATGTACACGGCCGTGTCCGTGTCCCGTGGCATCGCCACCCTGATCTACGGCGGCCGTCGCAAGCTGACCAAGATCTCCATCTGACCCGGGCCCGCCATGGAACTGTTCCCCTCCAACAGCAATTTCAACTTCATGAAGGCCGGCCGCGGTTCGCTGTCGATCGCCTTCCTGATCATGGTGATGGCCTTCGGCGCGATGGGCTTCAAGGGCTTCAACTACGCGCTCGACTTCACTGGCGGCACGGTAGCCGAATTGCGCTTTGAAACGCCGGTTGGCGCCGAGCCCATCCGCAAAGCGCTGGTCGCGAATGGATTCGAAAGCCCGGTGGTGCAGACCCTGGGCAGCGACAATGACCTGGTGGTGCGCCTGAAGCCGCGCCGCGGGGATGGCGATGCGGCGCGCAGCGGCGATGCCATTCTGCACGCCGTGCAGGCCGCAGGGCATCCGGCCAAGCTGATGCGCAGCGAGGCGGTGGGTCCCCAGATCGGCCGCGAACTGGCGGTCAACGGCATCTACGCCGCGGTGTTCGTGGTGTTCGGCTTCCTGATCTACATCTGGGTGCGATTCGAGTTCAAGTTCGCGGTCGCTTCGATCATCACCACCCTGCACGACGTGGTGCTGGTGTCGGGCTGGTTCGCGATCACCGGCCATGAATTCGACCTGACCGTGTTGGCGGGTATCCTGTCGGTGATGGGTTACTCGATCAACGACACCATCGTGGTGTTCGACCGCGTGCGCGAGAATTTTCGCACGCTGCACAAGGTGTCGCCGGCCGAGGTGCTGAACCGCTCGATCAACCAGACCCTTTCGCGCACGATCATCACCTCGTTCGTCGCCCTGCTGACGGTGCTGGCGCTGTACTTCTTCGCCGGCGCCTCACTGCGCGGAATGGCCGAGTCGCAGATCATCGGCATCATCATCGGCACCTTGTCGTCGATCTTCGTGGCCTGCCCGCTGCTGCAGATATTCCGCGCGACCAAGCAGGACCTGATGCCGAAGATGCGCGACGACGCGGAGCTTGCGCGCCGACCCTGATCGGCCGCGCTGCGTAGTTCAAGTCGCTCCGTACGATCTGGCGCGCCTGGCTGCGTAGTGCGAGTCGCTTCGTAGCAACTTGCGCGCGCCGCGATCACGGCACCCCTCCGCCCGCGTACTCAGACATCCATGTCTCAGTACGCTAGTCGGCCATCCCTGGCCTTTGGCGGAGGGGTACCGCGCTCGCGGCGACCTCGTTCGTGCGCAACGCTTCGCCCCACTACCCCGTTTCGCCACATCCCACTGCCCCGCTGCACGTCACCGCCGTGCTTCGTCGCACCGCAGCACCATGCAGCGCGGCGCATTGTCGTTGGCGTTGCATTGCCGTCGCTACTGCGTTGCGACTGCGTTGCTACTGCTACTGCTACTGCTGTTGCTGTTGCGGGCACGAGCGGTGGGAGTACGGCCTGACGCGTGACGCTTCGAAGCCCCAGCCACGCGGAAGCCGTCCGAAGCGTTGCGCACGAACGAGGTCGCGCGAGCGTGCGGGGGGTCCTGCCAAAGGCCATGGATGGCCGACTAGCCCACCCAGACATGGACGTCTGAGTGGGCGGGCAGGACCC
>JBKJMY010000269.1:0-3725 GCA_046596115.1 Arenimonas sp. | reverse complement strand
ATTCAAGAAGTGCCACGGCGCCTGAGCATGCGCCGCCAGCGCAACGCGAACGCTTTCCCGCCCCCCGGCAATCGTGAGCCGACTCAGCGTGCAGGTGTGTCAGGCGTAGGCGCGTCTGGCGTGGTCGCGATGCGCGCTTGTTCTGCACTGACGTAGGTCATCAGGTCCAGGAAGGTATCGGTCCAGATCCGGTCGCGATGCGCAGTCAGGTAGGCCAGCAGTTCCCCGTGCGCCTGGTTGGATACGGTGAGGTAGTCGCCGCCGATGCCATGGAAGGTGAAATTGATCATGGTGCCGCGCGCTTCGGCCTGCTGCACCAGCGCGATCAGCTGCGCGCCGGTGACATCGCTGGGTGCTGTGACGCCGACGCGGTGCACGTCGAGCCGCGCCATATCCGGAATCACGCCGCCCTCGCCGGCCTTGATCGCCACGAAGTCCTTGGTGATCTCCGGCAGATAGGGCTGGCCGGCCGCCAGGAAATCACCGCAGGGCAGGGTGAACGTGCGCCGGTCGCGGCCATCGATTGCATGCAGCATGGTGTTGCCGACGCGGATCTGCGCGACCAGCTGGCCGACTGTGGTGTGGTCGATGTCGTTGTCGACGGTGACCCACTCATGCCCCGCCACGGCGCGCGAACATTGGTGGAACAGCGTGTGGTTGCCGAGTTCGTGGCCGTGCGCAGCGGCTGCGCGCCACTCCGGCATGCGCCGGCGCAGCGCGTCGCTGGACAGGGTGAGGTAGAACGTCGCCTTGATGCCGGCCTTGTCCAGCGCGGGGATCGCGTTGTCGAGCTGGGAATCGATGGCGTCGTCGTAGGACAGGCTCACGGCGGCGTGGATGCCGCGTGGCCAGGCGAAGCGGCCGTCCGCGAGGTTGGTTGCCGGGCTCGCCAGCGTCAACGCAATCAGTAGCAGCCATGCCTGCATGTCCGGTTCAGCCGCCCGCGCCGTGCATCACGGCGGCGTGGCCTTGCAGTGCTTGGCAATGAAATCGGCGTGGGTGGGCATGACCTTCACGCACTTGGCGATCACCTGTTCGATATGCCCGACATAGGTCGCCACCTCGGCCTCGGGCCGCAGCTCGGCGAAGGGATGGTGCGCCTTGGGGAGCATGCGCTGCCCAATCATCACCTGCAGCCAGCTGGGCTCGGCAAACAGCTCCAGGCCGTCGCGCTGGATCCGGCCATTGCTCAGGAACAGGTCCATCTTGTGTTGCAGGCTGTCGGGCACGGACATGGTGCGGCAGTAGTTCCAGAACTCGGAATCATCGCGCTGGGTGGCCTTGTAGTGCAGCACCAGGAAGTCACGGATCCGCTCGTATTCCCAATGCGTCTGGGTGTTGTACTCGGCGATGTCGGCCGCGTCGAAGCCGGCATGCGGGAAGAAGCTGATGACGCGCGAGATCGCCGTATTGATCAGGTGGATGCTGGTGGATTCGAGTGGCTCCAGGAAGCCGCTGGACAGTCCGATCGCCACGCAGTTGCGGTCCCAGAAGGTCTTGCGCCGCCCGGTGGTGAATCGCAGCGGGCGTGGCTCGGCCAGCGCCTTGCCATCAATATTGCGCAGCAGGATATCGGTGGCCTCGTCCTGCTCCATGAAGCTGCTGCAATAGATATGGCCATTGCCGGTGCGATGCTGCAGCGGGATGCGCCATTGCCAACCCGAACGGTGGGCGGTGGAGCGCGTCATCGGCAACAAGGGCCCGGCTGATTCGCAGGGCACCGCCAGCGCGCGGTCCACCGGCAGCCAGTGCGACCAGTCGTCGAAACCGGCCTTCAGTGTCTGCTCGATCAGCAGGCCGCGCATGCCCGAGCAATCGATGAAAAAGTCGCCATCGATGCGCTCGCCGCTCTCCAGCACGACCGCCTCGATGAATCCGTCCGGGTCGCGCTGGATGACCTGGGCGATCTTGCCTTCGGTGCGCACGACGCCGCGCTTTTCGGAATAGCCGCGCAGGAAACGTGCATACAGACCGGCATCGAAATGGTAGGCGTGCGAAATGTCGGCCACCGGCGAGCCCGCCATATCCTTGCGCGCGCGCATGAACTTGGCCTGTTGCGCAGCCACCGTGTTGATCGAATAGGACTCAAGCGGCGAGGCCTTGCCAAGCTGCGCCAGGCGCAGCCAGAAATGGTGGAAGGGCAGGGCCTGGGTGGCCTGGCCGACGAAGCCGAAGCCGTGGATGTAACGGTCGCCGATGGCGCCCCAGTTGACGAACTCGATGCCCAGCTTGAAGGTGCCCTGGGTTGCGCGCAGGAACTCGTCTTCGTCGATCTCCAGCGCCCGGTTGAACTCACCGATGTGCGGAATCGTCGCTTCGCCCACGCCGATGATGCCGATCTCGTCGGACTCGACCAGGCGGATAGTGCACTTGCCTTCCAGCACTTTGGCCAGCGCTGCAGCACTCATCCAGCCGGCCGTACCGCCGCCGACGATGACGATATTGCGCACTGGTTGCAGGGCCATGGTTTCAACCTATCACAGCAACGCCAGACAAAATAAGGCCGCCCCACCTCGCGGCGGGGCGGCCCCGGGAAACACTCAGAACTTGTAGTTCACGCCAAACAGGACCTGGCGACCAAATTCGTAGGTGTAGTTTGGAACCAGCTGGGTCGAATCGGGTACATCCAGGTTGCCCGGAGTCTTGTAGCTCTGCGACACGCTGTTGGTCAGGTTGTTCACCTGCAGCAGCAGGCTCAGGCCCTCGAGCGAGTTGCCGTCGGCAAACGCGTACTCCATCTGGAAGTCGACCACCTTGTCCTTGCCCTGCTGCCGGGTTGTCGGCCGGAAGAAGATGTCACGCGTGGTCGCGGTGAACGGCGAACGATAGCGCTGGCTCAGACGCGTCGAGAAGCCGTGCTTCTCGTAGTAGAAGGTGACGCTGTTGGAGATGCCCGACAGTCCGTTGATCGAGGTCGACGAACCGGCAACCACCTGGTTGCTGTTCTGGTCCACCTTCTGGTCGCGGATGGTGCTGGTGAGCTTGGACGCGCTGACCACGACACCGAAGCCATCCAGCATCGGGGTGAGCAGGTTGCCTTCAAGCGACGCAGCAGCCTCGATACCCGTGATCTTGCCGCCCGAACCATTGAGCGGCTGGAACACCGGGCCAAACTGATCGGCGACGAAGCCGGGCGGCGCGTTGGTGGGCAGCGGAAGATCGGAGTTGTCGACCGCGCTGATGCCGTAGGTGATGTAGCTGATCAGGTTCTTGCGGAAGCCCGCCAACGAGATGTAGCTGCGGGTCCCGAAGTACTTCTCCAGCGACAGGTCGAAGGCGACCGCCTTCCACGGCTTGAGGTAGGGATTGCCGGCATAGGCCGTGCTCCACTTGCCCTGCTCCGGCCCCGGGTTGAGGTTGACCGTCGGCGTGCTGGTGCCGGCGCGCAGGTCGTTGATCTGCGGACGCGCCGTAGCCACGCCAATGCCCAGGCGGGCAATGAAGTCCGGCCGGATCTCGGCCACCAGGTTCAGGCTGGGCAGGAAGTCGGTGTAGGTGGTCTCTCCGGTCTTGCGGACCAGCAGGTTGAAGTCCACGTTGTCTTCGTTACCGCGGTACTGCCAACCCTCGGCGGCCTGCTTGGTGTGCACCGCCTGCACGCCGAAGTTGCCTCGGATCGGCACCTGGCCCCACGTCGTGTCGATGTCGAGCATGGCGTAAGCGGTCCAGATCTTCTCGTGCACGAAGCTGTCGTTCGCCTTCAGGCCCAGCACCGCCGGCTTGGT
>JBKJMY010000216.1:0-12152 GCA_046596115.1 Arenimonas sp. | reverse complement strand
CGCGCCGGCCGACATCCTCGAGCTCTACCTGGGTTCGCTGGAGGCGCTCGGCTTCGACCTGAAGCAGAACGACGTGCGCTTCGTCGAGGACGACTGGGAGAACCCGACGCTCGGCTGCTGGGGCCTCGGCTGGGAGGTCTGGCTCAATGGCATGGAAGTGACGCAGTTCACCTACTTCCAGCAGGTCGGCGGCATCGACTGCAAGCCGATCACCGGCGAGATCACCTACGGCGTGGAACGCCTGGCGATGTACATCCAGGGCAAGGAGAGCCTGTTCGACCTCGAATGGACGCCCGGCGTCAGCTACCGCGACGTCTTCCACCAGAACGAGGTGGAGCAGAGCACGTACAACTTCGAGCATGCCAACGTCACCGAGTTGTTGCACCGCTTTGATGCCTGTGAGGCCGAGGCGGCCGAGTTGGTCCAGCTCGGGCTGCCGCTGCCGGCGTATGAACAAGTGTGCAAGGCATCGCACAGCTTCAACATGCTCGATGCGCGCCGCGCGATTTCGGTCACTGAGCGGCAGCGTTACATCCTGCGCGTGCGCACGCTGTCGCGCGCCGTGGCGCAGGCGTATTACGCGCAACGCGAAAAGCTTGGCTTTCCCGGCCTGCGCGGCAGTGCCGCAGCCGGCCCAACCGGAACATCCCACACGACCAATGGCGCTTCCGACGCCGCGTCCGCATCAAGCGGAGCCAGTGCATGAGCGCGCAACCCCAGTTCCCAGAAATTTCTGCCGCGCCGCCGCTGGTCCTGGTCGGCATGTTTGATTCACCGTTCGTGCGTCGCGTTGCGGTGAGCCTGCGCGTGCTCGACATCGAGTTCGAGCATCGCAACCTGTCGGTAGGCAAGGACCAGGCGCAGATCCGTGCGCTCAACCCATTGGGCCGGGTGCCGGTGCTGGTATTGCCGAGCGGTGAATGCCTGATCGAGTCGGCGATGATCCTCGACCACCTCGATGCACTCGCCGGCCCGGACCATGCGCTGCTCCCGCCCGCGGGCGAGGAGCGTCGCATCGCCCAGCAGTGGCTGGCCCTGTCTGCGGGTGCGATCGACAAGGGCATCCAGCTGGTTTACGAGCAGGTGTTCCGGCCGAAGGACAAGCGCCACCTGCCCTGGATCGAGCGCTGCCTGGAACAGATGCACGGTGCGCTGGCCGAACTCGATGCGCGCTGCGCGGTGATCGCCAGCAGCCGCTGGCTGGTGGGTGAGCGCATCGGCCAGGCGGACATCACCCTGGCCTGCGTCATCACCTACGTGCGCGATGCCGTGCCTGTTGACCTGTCGCCCTACCCCGCCTTGAATGCGCGTTGCGAGACGATCGAGGACCTGCGCCCGATGCGCGAGTTCTACCTGCCGTTCGAAGCGCCGGTGCCGGATGCCGCCGGGGCATGCGCATGAGTACCGCCGCGCTGCTGGTGGAATTGGGCACCGAGGAGTTGCCGCCCAAGGCGCTGCCGGAACTTGGCGCGGCCTTTTTCGACGGCGTGTGCGCCGGCCTGGAAAAGCGCGGTATCGACTTTGATCGCGCCAGCGCTCGCGCGCTGTATTCGCCGCGCCGCCTGGCCGTGCAGTTCGACGCGGTGGCGATCGAGCAACCTGCGCAGGTGCGCGAGGTGCCCGGCCCTTATCTCAACATCGGCCTGGATGCGCAGGGCCAGCCGACCCAGGCATTACAGGGCTTCGCCAGCAAGAATGGCGTGGCCGTGGATGCGCTATCGCGGGTGACCGATGCCAAGGGCGAGCGCTTCGTCGCCCGCAGTGAAACCCCGGGCGTGCGCACCGCCGAACTGCTGCCGGTGATCGTCAGCGAGGCCCTGAAGACTTTGCCGGTGCCCAAGCCGATGCGCTGGGGCGCGCGCGAGTTGTCTTTCGTGCGACCGGTGCATTGGCTGGTGATGCTGCTCGGTAGTGAGGTGGTGCCGGGCGAGGTGCTGGGCCTGCAGGCCGATCGCATGAGCCGCGGCCATCGCTTCCACCATCCCAAGCCGGTATGGATCGCCAACCCGGGTGACTACGTGGAGGCATTGCGTGGCGCCTGCGTGTTGGTGGATCCACTCGAGCGCCTGGCCAAGGTGCGCAGTGAAATTGATCTCGCCGCCACCGCGATGGACGGCGTCGCCCGCGTGCCGCAAGCCCTGCTCGAGGAAGTGTCCTGCCTGGTCGAGTGGCCGCGTGCCATCGGCTGTGGCTTCGAGCCGGAATTCCTGCAGGTGCCGCACGAGGCGCTGGTGTCGACCATGGAGTCGAACCAGAAATTCTTCCCGGTGCTCAGCCACCAGCACCGGCTGACCGAACGTTTCATCGGCATCGCCAATATCCAATCGCGCGATCCGGCGGAAATCCGCAAGGGCTATGAACGGGTGATCCGTCCGCGTTTTGCCGATGCGCGTTTTTTCTACGAGGAAGACCTCAAGCAGGGACTGGAATCCATGCGCGAAGGCCTGGCCTCGGTGACCTACCAGCAGAAGCTGGGCAGCTATGCCGACAAGGGCGAACGCGTTGCTGCGCTGGCTGCCAGCATCGCCACCACGCTGGGTCTTGATGCAGGGCAAGCTGCGCGCGCCGCGCGCCTGGCCAAGGCGGACCTGCAGTCGCGCATGGTTGGCGAGTTTCCGGAATTGCAGGGCACGATGGGGCGCTATTACGCCAGCGCCATGGGTGAGTCCGGTGCAGTCGCCGATGCCATCGACCAGGCCTATGCGCCGCGGGTCGCCGGCGATGCCATCGCGGTGACGGCGTTGGGACAGGCGGTTGCCGTGGCCGAGCGGCTCGACACGCTCGCTGGCGGATTCGCCGCCGGCCTCAAGCCCAGTGGCAACAAGGATCCGTTCGCCCTGCGTCGCAATGCGTTGGGATTGGCGCGCACCCTGATCGAGGGTGGGCTGGAGTTGCCGTTGCAGCCGCTGCTCCGGCAGGCGATGGACGCCGTGGTCGCGCGAGTCGGCAGCGGTGATGCCGCGGCGCTGGCCGACGAGCTTGGCGGCTTCGTGTTCGAACGCCTGCGCAGCTACTACGCCGACCAGGGATTTGGCGCGACGCAGTTCGATGCCGTGGCGGCCTTGGGCGCCTCCGGCGTGACGTCCCTGCCAGACTTTGATCGCCGCTTGCGCGCCATCGCGGAATTCGCGCAACTGCCCGAAGCGCCGGCACTGGCGGCTGCGAACAAGCGCATCCGCAACATCCTGCGCAAGCACGAGGGCGTGGTGCCCGACGAGGTGGATGGCGCGCGCCTGGTGGAACCGGCCGAACGCGAACTGCACGCCGCCGTCAACGCCGCACTTGCCGACACCGCTCCGCTGCTCGCCGATGGCGACTACGTCGGCGTCCTGCGCCGGCTCGCCGCCTTGCGTCCGGCCGTGGACGCGTTCTTTGATGGCGTGCTGGTGATGGCCGACGATCCGGCGGTGCGCGACAACCGCCTCGCCCTGCTGCGCCGCCTCGCCGACCGCTTTGCCGCGGTCGCGGCGGTGGAACAGCTGTCGGCATCCTGATCTGCGCCCACCAAGGAGCACCATGACTTCCGACGCCGCATTGCGCGCGCTGTGGGAACAGGGCCAGCAGCACATCCGCACGCGCCACTTCGCGCGCGCGCAGGCCGACTTCGAGCAGTTGCTCGCGCGCGCACCCGGGCATGTGCCGGCCCGCTTGCTGCTGGCCAGCGTGATCCTTGCGCAAGGCCGGGTGCGTGGCGCCGCCGAGCAGGCGAAGTTCGCCGCCTTCGCACTGCCCGATGATGCCGACATGGTCTGCCGTGTTGCGCAGTGCCTGGCCAAGGTCGGCGAGACCCTGGCCGCGCGCGCCACCCTGCAGCACCCGGCGGTGCAACACACGCGCAATACACCGGCGCTGGCCGCGCTCGCGCATATCCACCAGGGGCTGGGCCAGCATCTCGAGGCCCTGGCATTGATGGATCGGGCCAAGGCGCTGGGTTTCGACAACGCCGACTTCCGCTTCTTCCGCGCGATCCAGTTGCAGTTCAACGGAAACCTGGCCGAGGCCGAGGACGAGCTCGAGGCCTGCCTGAAACTCGGCCCCACCTTCGGCCGCGCGTCAGTGGCATTGGCGCGACTGCGCCGATGGAACGCGGACGAGAACCACCTGCAGTTCATCGCGCAGCGGCTGCGCGAGGTGGCGCAGGGTTCGGAAGACCACGCTGGCTTCGAGTTTGCCCGCTACAAGGAGCTCGAAGACCTGGGGCGATTCGACGAAGCCTGGGACGCGCTTGCGCGCGCCAACGCGCTGATGCATGCGCGCCTGCGCCATGACAGCGCCGCCGAGGCCGTCCTGTTCGATGCCATCGTCGAACGCACGACACAGCAATTCTGCACGCCGGGCGCGCATCGCTTCGATGGCCCGCAGCCGATTTTCATCATCGGCATGCCCCGCTCGGGCACGACGCTGCTCGAGCGCATCCTTGGCCGGCACTCGCAGGTCACGCCGGCAGGTGAACTGGCGGATTTCTCGCACCAGTGGCGCTGGGTTGCCGACCAGCACGGCCATCGGCTGCTCGACGCGGGCCTGCTCGCCGCCGCGGAGGCGACCGATTTCGTCGAAGTGGGTCGCCGCTATCTGCAGCAGACGCAATGGCGCGCCGCCGGCAAACCATGGTTCGTGGACAAACTGCCGCCCAATTTCATGCTCGCCGGTTTCATCGGCAAGGCGTTGCCGCAGGCGCGCATCCTGCACATGCACCGTGACCCGATGGACCTGTGCTTTTCCAACTGGCGCGCGCTGTTCGGCGACAGTTTCGGCTACAGCTATGACCTCGCCACCCTCGCTGCGCACCACAAACAGTACGCCCGCCTGATGGCGCACTGGCATGCGGTGATGCCGGGCGCGATCCATGACGTGGACTACGTGCGCCTGGCCAGCGACACCGAAACCGAAGCGCGCGCCCTGCTCGAGCATTGCGGCTTGCCGTTCGAACTTGCTTGCCTGGACGACGCCGGCAACGATGCGCCGGTCGCCACCCTGAGCAGCGCCCAGGTCCGCGAGCCGCTGCGCGCGCGCGTGGCCGAGTGGCACCGCTATGCCAGTCAGCTCGAGCCGTTGCGCGCGCAGCTCGAAGCCGACAGAGCTGCGCCGGTCAGCGGACGCTGACCCCGTTGGCCACGGCCAGGTTTGGCCGGCGCGCCCGCGTCGCTACGCAGCAAGGAAAAAGGCCGGCATGCGCCGGCCTTTTTCTGGATCGATCCCTCGAAGGGGATCAGCCCTTCGAACCACCAATTTTGAAAGCGTACTCCAACCACCACGCGCGGCCGTAGCCGTTGTAGTTGAAGACGTTGTAGTACGGGTAGTCCGTCCAGCTGGCGTCGAACGGCGCCTTGCGATTGCCGACGTTGTTGGCCGTGAGCGAGACCTTGCTGTTCTTGGTCAACTCATAGCCCACGTTCACGTTGAACACCGGATAGGGCTTCACAGTCCCGGGCGGCGTGCCGTTGTTGGATGCCCGGCCGATCTGCGCGGTGTAGTTCGGCGTGGCGCCATAGCGCGTCCCGTGGATATTGGTCGACCAGCGTCCGATATCCCAGTTGAAGTCACCGGCCAGGATGGTCTTGAACTCGCTGGAGAAGGTCGGCCTGCGCAGATAGTCGATCGAAGGTTCATCGGGGAAACGCTGCACCTCATGGGTAAGCGTGTTGTTGTAGCTCAGCCCAACCGAGAAGTTGCCCTCGCGGCCGCCGCCCCAGTGATAGCTGCCCGCGGTGATCACGCCGGACACCCGTTCGGTGGCGATATTGACCGGGTTGGTGGTGACCAGCTGGATCGCGTTGGACTGCGGGTTGTTGCCGGCCGGGCTGCGCGTGACACGGGAAATCACGTCCTGGCAGAACGGCGACGCGATGTCCTGGCGGCCCTGGCGGCACTCATTTTCGTTGCGCAGGATAAAGTTGGCCGACAGATCGACCACCTCATTGCTGATATTGACGTTGTAGTAGTCCGCGCGCAGGTCGAAGCGCTTGCTCGGCGACCAGACGAAGCCGTAGCCGTACGATTTGGCAGTGATCGACTTCAGGTCCGGGTTGCCGAAGCGCTTGCCCTGGATGTTGACCGGGTTGTACTGGCAGGTTTCCAGCGGTTGGCCGGCCTGCTCGCAGCGGTAGTAGTCGGTGGCACTGCTGAAGAAACCGCTTTCACCGGCGTAGATGTAGGACATGTCCGGTGCGCGGAAGGCGGTCGCGTAGTTGCCACGGATCAGCAGCGTATTGATCGGCCGGTACTCGAGGCCGAGCTTAAAGGTAGCCTTGGCGTCGTCGCCGGCGCCGATGTTCTTGTACTTGTCGTAGCGGCTGGACATGGTCGCTGTCAACGTGGTCAGGATCGGCACCCGGAACTCGAGTGCAACCGCCGCCGTGTCGCGCTGGCCGGCGCCTTGGGTGCCGGTGATACCCCAGAAGTCGCCGGCAATCACACGCTGGTCGGTCGGGTTGTTCCAGATCTGGTGTCCGAACGTGGCCAGCACGGCCACGCCCACGTCGCCAGCCGGCAGTGCGAACAGGCTGGTGTTGGTGACCAGCAAGTTGACGTTCTGGGTCCAGGTGGTGGACTTGGTGGTGATGTCATCCAGGAAACTTGCGTACTGCGCCGGAGTGAGCGGCTGGTAGAACGCATCCTGGTTGGGGTGATACACCGGGTAACCGTAGTAGGTACCCATCTGCGGGCCGAGGAACTGGTTGCGGAAGAAGTCCTCGATTTCGTTGGTCAGCGGCCAGCGCTGGCTGTCGGTGATGTTGAATTGCGAACGTGCGTAGTACGCGTCGTAATCCCAGTTCGAGTCGCCAACCGTGCCGCGGATACCGGCCGCGAAATTGTACGAGCGCGACTTGAATACTTCCTTCTGCGGGCCACCGGTCTCCTCCGGTCCGAAGATGCGCTGGTAGTAGTTCAGGGAGGAGTCGCGATCATCCCAGACATAGCCGAAGCTGCCATTGACGTCGGGCACCCAGAAGCGCGATGAACTGCTTGAGGTGGTCTTGTGCACGTCATAGAGCAGGCTGGCGTATAGCTCGGCATTGCCACTCAGCTGCCAGGTCGCATTGAGGTAGCCGCTCAGGCCTTTCTCGTCATTGAGGAAGCTGGCGTTGCCGACCTCGGCGCGGCTGCCGCAGAACGTGCCCGAGCCGGGGCGGAAGTCCAGCTGCGTGGTGCCGCCGAAACTGTCGGCCAGGCGGGCGCATTGCGCGGCGGTTGGCGTGATGTACCGGCCGGTGAAGCCATTGAGGATGATGGCGGTGCGCGAGCCGTAGCGCCGGGCCGGGTTGGGGCTGTCGTTGGTCGAGTTGAACCATTCGTTCTGGTAGCCGAACATCGGATCCTGGGTCGAGTACTGCAGGCCGTAGGTCAGGTCCAGCTTGCCGAACTGCTTGCCACCAGTGACCTGGAAGCGCAGGTTCTTGCCGCCACCCTGGTCATAGCCGCCATAGCGCAGGCTGAACTGGGCGCCTTCAATGTGCTTCTTCAGGATGATGTTGACCACGCCGGCGATCGCCGCCGAGCCGTAAATCGCCGACTGGTTGCCGGGCAGGATGTCGATCCGCTCGACCATCGCGGTCGGGATCGTGGACAGGTCGGTGAAGTTGCTCTGTCCGTTGTACAGCAGCGGGTAGTCGGCCAGCGGCCGGCCATCCATCAGGATCAGGGTGAACCCCGGGTCCAGCCCGAGCAGGCTGATCGTGGTTGCGCCTGGGGTAAAGCCGTTGCTGAACTGGTTGTCCTGGACCGCGCCGGTCGCCAGTGGCTGTGCACGCAGCACGTCAGAGACGTTGCGATAGCCCTGGGTCTCGATCTGCTCGGCGGTGATGGTGGTGACGGGCGAGGCAGTCTCGAGCTCGGACACCGGGATCAGCGAGCCGGTGACGACGATCTTCTCGAGTTTGACGGCCTTCTTGGCCGGCGGCGTGGTGCTATCGGCCGGCGTCGTATCGGTGCTGGCCGGCGCGGGTGCGTCCTGGGCCAGGGCGACGCTGGAGAAGACGCCAAGGGCCAACAAACTACTGATTGTGATGAACAGGTGGTTGCGCTTCATTGCTTTATTACTCCCCTTTTTATTTGTGACGAATTTTTAACACTTCCGAACCTATCGCGAATTTCTAGCGGCGGCAAGCGCCAACCCGGCGCCGAAAAAGAAAACGCCGCCCGAAGGCGGCGTTTTTGTTGCAGCACTGCGCGGGACTGGACCCCCGGGTGCGGGGGGCCAGCACGCCAGGGCGTGCCTGCGATCAGCCCTTGAAGGGCTTCGGCTCCATGACCGGCTCCGGCTCGGCAGCGGGCACCGGGCAACCGTCGGTGCCGATTACCTGGCCAGCCGGCGAACCGGGGCACTTGTCGTCGCAGTTGTTCACGCCGTCGCCGTCGTCGTCCAGGTCGGCACAGGTCGTCTGCGCGACCGGCTCCGGAGCCGGGGCGGCCACGGGCGCGTTGCCGAACTCCCAGCGCACGCCGATGTTCAACGACTTCACGTCCTGCGTGTTGTCGCTGAAGCGGGCGCGATAGCTGGCGCCAACCGAGGTCGAATCGTTGATCGCGTAATCAAAGCCAATCGAGGCCTCGGTCCATTTGTCGGACGGGATGAAACCATCCAGGGTGAAGGTGCCATTCAAGGTATTTGACCCCGCCTGCACCGCTGTCACGCCCTTGTTGTTGTCCTTGGCCCAGGCCACGCGGGCGAACGGACGGAAGCCGCCCATGTTCCCCTGCAGCTGGTAGCCGAGGCGGGTAACCTGGGACGTGCGGTTGAAGTCATTGAAGTACATAGACGTGCTGTCGAGCGAGTCTTCCTTGTAGCCGTTAACCCCCACCTTCTGCCAGGTCAGGCTGACGAACGGGCCATGTCGCAGGTTCTCGCCGCCGAAAGTAAAGCCGCCGCCGATCTCGGCCGCGGTGTGCGAGGCCGAAGTGCTGCCATGCTCCACGCGCGTTGCCGTGCCGATCTGGATACTGCGGTTGATGTTCATCTGACTGCTGCCGCCGCTGATGATCCCATCCACGTAGCCGCGGCCGAAATGCGCCACGCCATAGGCCGACACAAGCACTTCCTTGGTGTCGAGTGACGCGCCGACGCTGTCGCCGTTGCTGCTGCCGAAGCTCAGCGCCGCGCCGAGGCTCAGTACGCTGTTGTAGCGAACGTCGGCGCCAAACGTGCCGCCGACCAGGTTACTTTCGAATTTGCTGGTGTTGGCCGAGGCGTTGAATGTGCTGCGATCGTAATGCAGGGCGCCGTAGACGTTGGTCTCGCCTTCCGAACGCTCCGCGGACGACATGCCAAAGACTTCGCCATTGATCACGGCGCTATGGTCGTCGTACACCTGCAGCGGGATTTCGCCGGCCATGGATACCTGGCCGGGTGCCTTGAGCGTAGCCAGCGCCACCTGCGCGATCAGTCGCTGCCCCGCGCCGGTGGGGTGCACTCCATCGGCAAACAGGTAGGTCTGGTTCGCCGTCGGCGTGACGTATGCAGCCGGGGTGCAAAACAACGAGCTGCCGCCGGTCAGAGTCAGGTTGCAGGCGGTGCCTGTGGTGTTGGTGAAGCCGTACATGCCTGGATCGGCCAACACCTCGTTGACCAGGGCGTACGTGTTGAGCGCGACGATGCCGTCGTGCAGGCTGGCAATGCCGCCGTTCAAGGTGGAGTTGAAGACGAATACCAGGCCGCTCACCGAAGCGGCGCCGGCGGTGCCGCGGAAGCCAGGCGCGATGCCGATGTTTGGCAGGTTGGCCACTATGATGGTACGTGCGCCAGCCGCTTGCAGGGCCGCCAGCTGGCCCACTGCCGTCAGGGCCGAGGCGCCGGTGAAGGTCTGCGCCTGCGCGCCAGTGAGGCTTGCCGGATTTGTCGATGCAAGTGCCGCCCTTCCCAGGTAGTTAAAAATGTCGTTGGCACCGGCCAGATAGGTGTACAAGGCATTCGGATCGGCCGCGCCCGAGCGCGGGGTCAGGTAATTGCTCAGCTGCTGGGACACCGACCGACAGGGCAGCGTGGTCGGCACGCAGACCAAGCCGCCCGGTACTCCGCCCACTGTGAAGCTGGTCGGCGCGCCACCCCAGGCGTAATCGCTCCCGCCGGCGATCGAGGGAGTTGAGGGAAGTCCCAGCGATTGCGCCAGGAGCTGCACCCAGACATCGTCCGGGTTGGTCGTGAAGCTTCCTGCGCCGAAAGCGAATGGCGATGGAAGGGCTGCGTACTGTCCGGCGTCACTCAGGCTGTCGCCGAAGGAGACAACACTGGTAAAGCTTTGGGCCTGCGCGACGCTTGCGCCGCCGAGTGCCAACGCGAGCGCGCTGACGAGAAGTTTGGTGCGGGGCATGACTGGCTCCTGGGGTGCGTTGGACGATGACCTGCCTGCGCCGGGTCCAAATGCAGGTCGCGAGCGACTTGCATCCCCTCCCCGTGCCATGCATGGCCCACCGGCGTTTCATGCGCCGAATGTAAAAAGAACATTAATACAAATCCGGAGTCCATACCATAGGGAATGGAGTCCAATTGCGCCCTGGGCCTGCGGCAGGGCGTCAGCCGGCGCGGCGCAACTGGACCAGCAGCAGCGACAGGGCCGCCGGGGTCATGCCCGGGATGCGCTCGGCCTGGCCCAAAGTCTCGGGCCGGACCGTACTGAGCTTGCCCTGCAGCTCGGCGGACAGGCCGGGGATTCCGATAAAGGCGAACCCGGCCGGGAACCGGGTGTCTTCGTGGCGGCGGCGGCGCGCGATCTCATCGTCCTGCCGTTGCAGGTAGCCGGAGTATTTGGCACTGATCTCTACCTGTTCGGCGACTTTAGGATCAGATACCCCGGGTGCCAACCCCGGTAGGGCGGCCAGCGCCTGGTAGGACAGCTCGGGTCGCCGGAGCAGGTCAAACGCCGTGCTTTCTCGGCTCAGGCGGATCCCGGATGCGTCCTGCAGCTGCGTTCCCAGGGCGTTGCCTGGCACCGCCCAGGTAGCCCGCAAGCGGTCTTGCTCGGCGGTGACGGCGTCGCGCTTGGCGGAAAAAAGCGCCCAGCGGGCGTCGTCCACCAGGCCCAGCTCGCGGCCGATCGGGGTCAGGCGGGCGTCGGCATTGTCCTCGCGCAGTTGCAGGCGGTATTCCGCCCGGCTGGTGAACATCCGATAGGGCTCATCGGTGCCGCGAGTGACCAGGTCATCAATCAGCACCCCGACGTAGGCTTGGTCGCGGCGCGGTGCCCAGGCATCGAGCCCTTGCACACACCGTGCGGCATTGAGTCCGGCCACCAGGCCCTGCGCGGCCGCTTCTTCGTAGCCGGTGGTGCCATTGATCTGCCCGGCGAAGAACAGCCCGGCCACCGCCTTGGTTTCCAGTGAGGCCTTCAGTCCGCGCGGGTCGAAGTAGTCGTACTCGATCGCATAGCCCGGGCGGGTGAGGTGCGCTTGTTCCAGGCCGGGGATCGAATGCACCAGCGCCAGCTGCACGTCGAACGGCAGCGAGGTGGAAATACCATTCGGGTACACCTCATGCGAATCCAGGCCTTCGGGCTCCAGGAAAATCTGGTGCGAATCCTTGTCGGCGAAGCGGACGATCTTGTCCTCGATCGACGGGCAGTAGCGCGGCCCGGTGCCCTCGATTGCGCCGGAATACATCGGCGAACGGTCCAGGCCACCGCGGATGATGTCGTGGGTCGCGCTGTTGGTGTGGGTGATCCAGCAGCTGCGCTGCGCCGGATGTTCATCGCCGCGGGCCAGGAAGCTGAAGCCCGGGATCGGGCTGTCTCCCGGTTGCTCGACAAGACGCGAGTAATCGATGCTGCGGCCGTCGATGCGTGGTGGCGTGCCGGTCTTGAGGCGGCCGACCACGAACGGGCCATCGCGCAGTCGCTCGGCAAGCGTTGCCGCCGGCGGCTCGCCGGCGCGGCCGCCCGCGCGCTGGCTCAGGCCGACGTGGATGCGCCCGGCCAGGAAGGTGCCGGCAGTCAGCACCACGGCGTCGGCGTCGAAGCGCAGACCACTGGCGGTGATCACGCCGCGCACGCGTTCGCCCTCGAGCACCAGATCGTCTACGGCCTGCTGAAACAGCCACAGGTTTGGCTGCGCATCGACGATCTGGCGAATCGCCGCGCGGTACAGGCCGCGATCGGCCTGGGCGCGGGTTGCGCGCACCGCCGGGCCCTTGGAAGCATTGAGCGTGCGCCACTGGATGCCGG
>JBKJMY010000013.1:0-7989 GCA_046596115.1 Arenimonas sp. | reverse complement strand
ATCTCCGGCTCGATCATCCAGAACTCGGCCAGGTGCCGCGTGGTGTTGGAATTCTCGGCGCGGAAGGTCGGCCCGAACGTGTAGACCTTCGACAGCGCGAGACAGAAGCCCTCGACGTTGAGCTGCCCGGAGACGGTCAGGAACGCCTCCTTGCCGAAAAAGTCTTTGGAAAAATCGACCCCGCCCGAGGCATCGCGCGGCAGGTTGAGCATGTCCAGGGTCGAGATGCGGAACATCTGGCCCGCGCCCTCGGCGTCGGAAGTCGAGATGATCGGCGTGTTGACCCAGTAGAAACCCTGCTCGCTGAAGAAGCGGTGGATCGCCATGGCCATGCAGTGGCGGATGCGCGTAACCGCGCCAAACAAGTTGGTGCGCGGGCGCAGGTGCGCGACTTCGCGCAGGAATTCGAGCGAGTGGGCCTTGGGCTGGATCGGATAGGTTTCCGGATCCTCGACCCAGCCAACGACTTGCACCGACGATGCCTGGATCTCGAAGCTCTGGCCCTGGCCCTGCGAGGGGACGAGGGTGCCGGTAGCAATCACGGCGCAGCCGGCAGTGAGGTGCTTCACCTCGGATTCGTAGTTGGCCAGGGCGGCGGGTGCGACCACCTGGATTGGCGCAAAGCACGATCCGTCGCTGACGTTCACAAAGCTCAAGCCCGCCTTGGAATCGCGCCGGGTGCGGACCCATCCGCGGACCGTGACCTCGCTGCCGGCGGTCGCCCCGCCTGCCAGCGCCTGCTGGATGCTGATCACTGCCATCGCGCTTGAATCCCCGGGGCCATGGGCCCATCTATGAGGTGTTGGACGAACGCCTAGGATACCGCAGGCGGGCGCGCCGACCCGCGGCGCTATACTGCCCGCGTACCGCTTGGAGCATGCATGGCCGTCACCTTGACCCCCGCCGCCGCCGATCGCGTCCGCCAGTACCTTGCGCAGACGCCGGGCGCCACTGGCCTGCGTTTCGGCGTCCGCAAGAGTGGCTGCTCCGGCTGGGCCTACGTGGTCGACATCGCCACCGACACTGCACCCGACGAGGCCGTGTTCGAGCAGGATGGAGTCGCAGTCCGCGTCGATGCCGCCAGCCTTGACCAGGTGGACGGCACGGTGATCGATTGGGTCGCCCAGGGCCTGAACCAGCAGTTCGTGTTCCGGAACCCGAAGATGGCCGCGGAATGTGGCTGCGGCGAGAGCTTCACCACCACCGAGCAGGCCGCGCTCTAGGGATTTCCCGCGCCGGCCAGGCCCCAGGGGCGCTGCCAGCCAAAAACTGCTTTCCACCCAAGGACTTGCCTGCGGCCTCTGTCGGCTGGCATAATACCTGGCTCCGCGGGACGTTCATCGCCTGCGGTTCTTGCTCCACGGCATCCGGCCGGGAGCTGTTGGCCCGGCGACGGGCCGCATCCACAAGGAAACAACCGATGCGTCATTACGAAGTCGTGTTCCTGGTCCACCCTGACCAGAGCGAGCAGGTGCCCGCAATGATCGAGCGTTACAAGACGCTGATCGAAGGCGATGGCGGCCAGATCCACCGCCTGGAAGACTGGGGCCGCCGCCAGCTGGCGTACCCGATCGAGAACCTGGTCAAGGCCCACTACGTGCTCATGAACATCGAGTGCAACCAGAAGGTGCTGGGCGAGCTCACCGACAGCTTCCGTTTCAACGACGCAGTGCTGCGTCACATCGTGCTTTCGCGCGATGAAGCCGACACCGAGCCGAGCCTCATCCTGAAGAGCAAGGACGAGAAGGGCGACCGTCGTCGCCGTGACGATGATTCGTCCGAGTCCAGCGTTGGCGATGTTGCCGACGTTGCCGACGCCGCCGACGCCGCCTGAGCCCTAGGAAACCGACATGTCCAAGTTCTTCCGCCGCCGCAAGTTCTGCAAGTTCACCGCCGAAGGCATCACCTACATCGACTACAAGGACCTGGCCACCCTGCGCCAGTACCTGAGCGAGAACGGCAAGATCGTGCCCAGCCGCATCACCGGCACCAAGGCCAAGTACCAGCGCCAGTTGCAGGCCGCGATCAAGCGCGCCCGTTTCCTCGCCCTGATCCCGTACACCGACAACCACAACGTCTGATCCTTAAGTACCTTACGGACAGCCCCAGTTGCGGCACGCGCGCCCTTGCGGCGCGCGGGTCGCTAACGTAACGGAGCCCTACATGAAACTGATCCTCCTGCAGAAAGTCGTCAACCTCGGCGGCCTCGGCGATGCCGTCGACGTCAAGCCCGGTTACGGCCGCAATTTCCTGGTCCCGACCGGCAAGGCCGTTCCGGCCACCAAGTCGAACATCGCTGCGTTTGAAGCCAAGCGCGCCGATTACGAAACCAAGGCCAATGACGTGCTGGCCGCCGCGCAGTCGCGCCTGGCCGGTTTCGAGGAAGCCTCGGTCACCATCGCCGCCAATGCATCCACCGAAGGCAAGCTGTTCGGCTCGGTCGGCGCGCGTGATATCGCCGAGGCGTTCACCGCCGCCGGCAAGAAGCTCGAGAAGTCGGAAGTCCTCCTGGGCGAGGGTGCGATCCGTCGTACCGGCGAGTTCGAAGTCACGATCCATCTGCACGCCGACGTGGAAACCAAGGTCAAGGTCATCGTCGTCCCGGAAGGCTGATCCGGTACCGCGTCACCTTTGTCCCGCACAACGGCCGCCACCAGGCGGCCGTTGTCGTTTCTGCTTCCGACGATCCGGTTTCCGAGGTTTCTGCTTCCGACCACCGCAGTTCCTGACGATGGTCGCAGGATTTGCGATATCCCGGTGTTATCCACAGGGTTGTCTGCAACGCCCCGGGCACCCGACCGACTACGATGTCGCCACTCCCCCTGACAAAGCCCGCTGACCTGATGGCCGCACGCCCCGAATCGTTTCGTTCCGACCCACGCGTGGATGCCTTGCGTGTCCCGCCGCAGTCGGTGGAAGCCGAGCAGGCCGTCATCGGCGGCCTGATGCTTGCGCCCGACTCGCTTGATCGGGTCGGTGACCTGCTCACTGAAAACGACTTCTACCGGCGCGACCACCGGATGATCTATCGCGGCATCCGCGAGTTGGCCGAGAAGAACAAGCCGTTCGATGCGGTCACGCTCGGTGAGTGGTTCGAGGCCAACAACCTGTCCGAGCAGATCGGCGGAGCTGGCTACCTGATCGAGCTGGCCAGTACCACGCCGAGCGCAGCGAACATCCGTGCATACGCGGAAATCGTGCGCGAGAAGTCGGTCATGCGGCAGTTGATTGATGCCGGCACCGAAATCGTCAACGATGGTTTCCAGCCCGAAGGACGCGACAGCCAGGAAGTGTTGTCGGCCGCCGAGATGAAGGTGTTCCGCATCGCCGAGCAGGGCCGCCGTGGCCGCGCCGACTTCGTGCCGCTGCGCGAGGCCATGAAGGAGGCGTTCCAGGTCCTGCAGGAGCGCTACGAAAACCAGGGCTCGGTTACCGGTTTGCCCACCGGTTTCCATGATTTCGACGAGATGACCGCGGGCCTTCAGCCGTCCGACCTGATCATCCTCGCCGCCAGGCCGGCGATGGGAAAAACGACTTTGGCACTCAATATGGCCGAATACGCAGCGTTGAAGACCAAAAAAGCTGTCGCGGTCTATTCAATGGAAATGTCGGCCTCGCAGCTGGCATTCCGCCTGATCAGCTCGATCGGCCGAATCAACGCCACCAGGCTGCGCACCGGCCAACTCGAGGACGAGGATTGGTCGCGGGTGAACATGGCGATCAAGATGCTGTCGGACGTGAAGATCTTCATCGACGATACGCCGGCGCTGTCGCCCGACGTGTTGCGTTCCAAGGCGCGCCGGATCAAACGCGAGCATGACCTTGGCCTGATCGTGATCGACTACCTGCAGCTGATGACGGTGCCCGGCACCGGCGAAAACCGCGCCACCGAAATTTCCGAGATCTCGCGCTCGCTCAAGGCACTGGCCAAGGAGCTCAACGTGCCGGTGGTTGCGCTGTCCCAGCTCAATCGTGGCTTGGAATCGCGCACCGACAAGCGCCCGGTGATGGCCGACCTGCGCGAGTCCGGCGCCATCGAGCAGGACGCGGACATCATCGTGTTCATCTATCGCGACGAGTACTACAACAAGGAATCGCAGGACAAGGGCCTGGCCGAGGTGATCATCGGCAAACAGCGAAACGGCCCGACCGGCATGTGCAAGCTGAAGTTCTTCGGCGAATACACGCGTTTCGACAACCTTGCGCGCGACGCCACTGGCTCGTTCGAGTAAGCCGGCTCTTTCGGGTAAACCGGCTCGTTCGAGTAAGCCGGCTCGTTCGAGTAAGCTGGTTCGTTCGAGTAAGCCGGTTCGTTCAAGCAGCCGGCGCTAGTCCTCGAAGTACCCGGCGCCGCACCCCGCGGCGTACCCGGCGCCGCACGTCCGGCTCCCGGGCCCACCTGCGCATCGTAGAATGCCCAGATGTCGCGCCCCACCACCGCCACCATCCATTCCGACGCCTTGCGCCACAACCTGGCGCGGGTGCGTGCGCTTGCGCCCGGGTCGAAGGTGATGGCCGTGGTCAAGGCCGATGGCTATGGCCATGGCCTGGAACGCGTGGCGCGGGCGCTGGAAGGTGCCGATGCCTTCGGCGTGGCGGCGCTGTCGGATGCCGAGCGCCTGCGCTCGGCGGGGATGTCGCAGCGCATCGTGCTCCTGTCTGGCTTCGACGAGCCTAATGACCTGGCACAACTGCGACGCCTCGACGTGGACACGGTGGTACACCACGATTCCCAACTGGCCATGCTCGAGGCCGAGCCCGATGCGGGCGGCGGCGCACCCTTGCATTGCTGGCTCAAGCTGGATACCGGCATGCATCGTCTCGGTTTTCCGCCTGCACGCGCCAGCGAGGTGCGGGCGAGGTTGCAGGCCCTGTCCAGCGTCGCAACCGAGATCGTGTTGATGTCGCACTTCGCCAGTTCCGATGCCTTCGATGGCGAGCAGACGCGGACGCAGCTGCGCGCATTCGACGATTCGGGCGTCGTAAAAGGTGCGAGTGCCTCGCTGTCCAACTCGGCGGCGGTGCTTGGCTGGCCTGACGCACATCGGGACTGGGTGCGCGCCGGCGGCGCGCTGTACGGATTGTCAGTAGTGGCGGGTCGCGCCGGCGAGGCGTTCGGCTTGCGTCCCGCAATGACCCTGTCCACCCGCCTGATTGCCATCAACCGGGTGCTGCGAGGTGAGCGCGTGGGCTATTCGGCCACCTGGGAATGTCCTGAGGACATGGACGTGGGCGTTGCTGCGATCGGTTATGGCGATGGCTATCCGCGCGCCGTGCCTGCGGGTACGCCGGTGCTGCTTAACGGCAGGCGCGTGCCGATCATCGGCCGCGTGTCGATGGACCTGATGACACTCGACCTGCGCGGCGCGCCAGAGGCCCGTGTCGGTGATCCGGTGGTGCTCTGGGGCGAAGGACTGCCGGCTGAGGAAGTGGCGACATGCGCTGGCACGATCAGCTACGAGCTGACCTGCTCAATCACCCGCCGCGTCAACTTCGTCGACGCCTGAGCCACCTGACCCACCTCTGGGAGCGGCTTCAGCCGCGATTGCCTTCAAGTGAGCCAATGCTTATCGCGGCTAAAGCCGCTCCCACATCGATGGCCGCTCCCACATCGATGGCCGCGTGCACATCAGTTGTCGAATTGCAGGCGCGCCAGTTCCGCATACAGTCCGTTCTGCGCCATCAATTCGGCGTGTGTACCCTGCGCAACGATCCGGCCCTGGTCCATGACCACGATCCGGTCCGCCTTGAGCACCGTCGCCAGGCGATGCGCGATCACCAGCGTGGTGCGGCCGTGCATCAACCGCTCGAGTGCCTGTTGCACTGCCCGTTCGCTGTGCGCATCCAGTGCCGAAGTCGCCTCGTCCAGCAGCAGGATCGGCGCATCTTTCAGCAGGGCACGGGCGATTGCCAGGCGCTGCTGTTGCCCTCCCGACAGGCGCGCGCCGTGTTCGCCCAACTCGCTGTCGTAGCCCTGCGGCAACGCCATGAGGAAATCGTGTGCTTCGGCGCTGCGGGCAGCCGCCTCGATCTCCGCCGGCGTGGCGTCGAGCTTGCCGTAGCGCACGTTCTCGCGCGCGGTGCTGCCGAAAATTACCGGATCCTGCGGGACCAGTGCAATGCGCTCGCGCAGCGCGACCGGATCAAGCTGGCGCACGTCGATGCCATCCAGGGTGACGGCGCCCGCATCGGGATCGTGGAAACGCAGCAGCAACTGGAACACGGTCGACTTGCCGGCGCCCGAGGGGCCGACCAGCGCAACGGTTTCGCCCGGTAATACCTGCAGGCTGAAACCATCCAGCGCTGCCATGTCCGGGCGCGTCGGGTAATGGAAGGTGACCTGTTCGATCCGCAGTTCGCCGCGAAGCGGTGTCGGCAGCTGCAGCGGCATCGCGGGTACCGGAAGCTGCGAGGTTTCCGCGAGCAGTTCGTTAATCCGACCCATGCCGCCGCTGGCGCGTTGTACCTCGCTCCAGACTTCGGTCAATGCGCCCACCGAGCCGGCGCCGAGCAGCGCGTACAGGACGAACTGCGCCAGTGTGCCCGCGCTCAGGCTGCCGGCGATTACCTGGTGCGCGCCGACCCAGAGCACGGCCGTGATCGCACCCATCACCAGCATCATCGCGCTGGCGGTGAGCGCCGACTGCATGCGGATGCGACGGCGCGCGGCGCCAAGCGATTTCAGGACTGCGTCGCCGAAGCGGCCGCGTTCGAAGTCCTCGCGGGCGTAGCTCTGCACGGTATGCATTGCGTTGAAGGTTTCGCCGGCACGGGCATTGGCATCGGCCACCCGGTCCTGGCTGTCGCGCGCCGCGCCGCGCACGCGCCGGCCGGTCAGGGCGATCGGCAGCACGATCAACGGAATGCCAACCAGGGCGAGTCCGGCGAGGTGCGGGCTGGTCACCGCAAGCATGACCGCGCTGCCAACGACGGTAATCACGCTGCGCAGCGCGATCGACATGCTCGACCCGACCACGCTGCGCAGCAATTCCGCATCAGCGGACAGGCGCGAGAGCAATTCACCGCTGCGGGTGCGTTCGAAGAAGCTCTGGTCGAGCGAGAGCAGGTGGCCGTACAGGCTGCGCCGCAGGTCGGCAATCACCCGTTCCCCGAGCAGGGACACGAAAAAGAATCTCGCCGCGGTGGCCAGGGCGAGCACGACGGCCACGCCGAACAGCAACAGGAACCAGCGGTCGATCGGCGCACTGCGGGCGAAGCCCTGGTCAATGACGTGCCGGAATGCCCAGGGAAAGAACAGGGTCGAACTGGATGACAGCGCAAGCGCCCCCAGCCAGCCAGCCACCAGACGGCGATGCGGGCGGACGAAGGGCAGCAGGCCACGCAAGGAGACCAGACGCGGGCCGGGACCGGCAAGGGGAACACTCATTCGCGGAGCAGGGGCGCCAGATCGGTCGGAATGATCCAATGGGGGTAAACACGGTGGAATTCAAGAAGCGCGGCTCGCGCCTGCCCGGTTTCACCCCGGTTGCGCAGCCGCCGGATCTGCACCAGCCAGGCCGCCGGGTGCGGGTGCGCTGCGGCGGAATCGCTGTCCCGGGCCGCGCCCACGAGTCCGTTGCTGCTTGTTGCGGGCGCGGCCCCGGCCACGGCCGCGGCAGGCGCCGCGACCGCATTCGCCGCCGATTGCTTTGCGACCGCCTGGGCGCGTTCGGAATCGCGCTGCCCGCGTCGTGCTTCCTGGCGCGCATCGGCCCTGGTCGCCATGTCTCCGGCGCGCTCTTGGCTGTCGGCGATGGCCGCTGCAGGTGCGGCCATTGGCTCCGCTTCGGCCCGCGGCGCGACGTGCTCGTCCAATCCGGCGTCGGTAAATGGCGCGGGTACGTTGCGAGCCGGGGCAGGGCGCTCGGCCGAGGTCGCCTTGCGCGCAGCCGCAGGCGCTGCCTGTTGTGGTACCGGAACGTCGGGCGGCGGCGCAGCCGCCATCACATCGGCTTTGTCCGCAAGCGAGGTCCGGTCCCTGAACTCCAC
>JBKJMY010000361.1:0-3144 GCA_046596115.1 Arenimonas sp. | reverse complement strand
CATCCACCAGACGCCCGCACAAATTTCCTGCGCACACTGTCAAAGATCCGTGCAGCTACTCCCGGTAATCCAGAAGTAAGGAGGGGCGTTTCGCCCGACTGAGCCGCACATTATAGGGCAATTTGCAGGTCCGTCAATAGCCGGTGCCCCGCATTTGCCGACCCGCCGGTGCGCCGCGATGAAGCGACGACGCATTGTCCAGTGGGTCGATGAGTGTACACCAGCAGAAAGGGAACCGGGGAGGATTTGCATGCCATGGCGCCCTCCGGGAAAGACCTCGGCAGTGCCCGACAGGTCCGCGTCGCAGCCCCGGGCGGCGGCGCGGCTGCTATGCCGCGAGGCCTATCCGGCGATCAGCTCGACCCGGGCAAAACCTCGCTTTCCCAGCTGCAGCAGGTGGCTGGAGCCGGCCGGCAGCAGCAGTTCCCGGTCTTCGGTCACCACGCCGTCGAGCCGGACCGCGCGCTCGGCAATCTTGCGGCTGGCCTCCGCGCCCGAGGCGGCCAGGCCCGCGGACCGCAGCAGCGCCCCGATCCGGATGCCTTCGGCTGGGACAACGATGCGCTGCAAGGGCAGGTCGTCGGGCACCGCGCCACCGCGAACAACCTCGTTCCAGTGGCGAACAGCCGCTTCGCCAGCGCCGGTGCCATGGAACCGGTCGACCAGCTCCCGCGCCAGGGCCACCTTGAAGTCCCGCGGGTTGCCACCGACCGCGACCTCGGCCCGCATCCGCTCGATGTCGGCCAGCGAGGCGCGAAACGACAACAGCGTGTACCAGCGCCACATCAGGTCGTCGGAGATCGACATGGTCTTGCCGAAGATGTCGTTGGCCGGCTCGTTGATGCCGACGTAGTTGCCCAGCGACTTGCCCATCTTGTTGACGCCGTCCAGGCCCTCGAGCAGGGGCATCGTCAGCACGATCTGCGGCGGCATGCCGTAGTGCGATTGCAGCGCGCGGCCCATGAGCAGGTTGAATTTCTGGTCGGTGCCGCCGAGCTCCACATCGGCCTTGAGGGCGACCGAGTCGTAGCCCTGCACCAGCGGATAGAGGAATTCGTGGATGGCGATCGGCTGCTGCGCGGCGTAGCGCTTTGCGAAATCGTCGCGCTCGAGCATCCGCGCGACCGTGTGCTGGCCGGCAAGCCGGATCATGCCCGCGGCGTCCATCGTGTCGAACCACTCGGAGTTGAAACGAAGCTCGGTCTTGTCGCGATCCAGTACCTTGAAAACCTGCTCGGCGTAGGTCTGGGCATTGGCCTTGACGTCATCGCGGGTGAGTGGCTTGCGGGTGACATTCTTGCCGGTCGGGTCGCCGATCATCCCGGTGAAGTCGCCGATCAGGAAGATCACCTGGTGCCCCAGGTCCTGGAACTGCCGCATCTTGTTGAGCAGGACCGTATGGCCCAGGTGCAGGTCCGGCGCAGTGGGATCGAATCCGGCCTTGATGCGCAGCGGGCGCCCCAGCTTGAGGCGCGCCTCGAGATCCTCGCGCGGAAGGATCTCCTCGGCGCCTCGGCCGATGGTGGCTAGGGAATGGTCGAGATCGGTCATTTGATGGCCAAAGCGTTCAGGAATCGGGACGACATGCTTGAATCGGGTGCCATTCTGTGGGGGCGAAGTTAACTAGAAGTTAATTCGTGTGACCAAAAACCCCAATCTTCACAAGGGTTTGACGCATGTATTTAACTCTGGTTATGGTAGCCCGACATTTCCGGCCGGCTTGGCCCGCGGAGTCCGTTTTGCAAACTTCCCCCCGAGCGAGCGCCACGCGCAAATGGTCGCACGAACACTGGCTCCTGGCCGGCATGTTCGGATTCGTCGGTACCGCCCTGATCGCCATCGTTCCCGGCTTCGCCAACGCCACCCGCGCGCCGGGCGCCGAGCAGCTGGCAGTCCGCATTTCGATGGCGCTCCCCCTGCCCACCGCACAGGCGGCCAGCCGGGCCAGTGCCTCCGGTTGGCAGTTCATCCGCGTCCGCAGCGGCGAGACGCTCGGCCTGGTGTTCCAGCAGATGCGCCTGCCAGCAACGCTGATGCAGCGCCTGCTCGAGCAGACGTCCGCCAAGTCGGCGCTCACCCATCTGCGCGAAGGCCAGGAACTCGCCTTCGAACTGGATCATGCAGGCCAGCTGAAGACCCTGCGCTTCGACAAGGACGCCGCCAACCGGGTTGAGCTGAGTGTCGCCGGTGACGCGATCACCGAACAAGTCAAGGCACTGCCGATCGAACATCGCGTCGAAATCGCCGCCGGCACCATCACCAGCTCGCTGTACGCCGATGGCGCCCGCGCCGGGCTGACCGCCGGCTCGATCAACACGCTCGCCAACATCTTCAAGTACGACATCGACTTCGTCGAGGACGTGCGCCGCGGCGACACCTTCCAGGTGGTGTACGAGGAACTGTGGCGCGACGGCCAGCGCATCGGCACCGGCGACGTCATCGGCGCCACCTTCACCAACCGCGGCAAGCGCTTCACTGCCTATGCCTTCGACCAGAACGGCAAGACCGAGTACTTCGACGAGACCGGGCGGCCGCTGAAGAAAGTGCTGATGCGCATTCCGATCGAGTTCGCCCGCCTGTCCTCCACCTTTGGCATGCGCAAGCATCCGGTGCTGGGTCGCATGCGCGCGCACAAGGGCGTGGACTACGCCGCCCGCACCGGCACGCCGATCATGGCGGCGGGTGACGCCAAGGTGGCGTTCGTGGGCTGGAAGAGCGGCTACGGCCGCGCCGTGATCCTCGACCACGGGCAGGGCCGCAGCACGCTTTATGGCCACATGTCGGCCTGGGGCAAGGAAAAGCAGGGCCAGCGCGTCAGCCAGGGCAGCACCATCGGCTACGTCGGCGCCAGCGGCCTGGCGACCGGCCCGCACCTGCACTACGAATTTCGCATCAACGGCACCCAGGTCAATCCGCTGACCGTGACCATGCCCAAGCCGCTGCCGCTGGCCGGCGCCGAGTTGGTGAAGTTCCGCGCCGCCACTGCCCCGGCGGTTGCCAAGCTGCTGATGGTCGAGAAGAACACCCGCCTGGCATCGCGCTGATCGCGATGTCCGCTGCGGATGCTGTCCCCGAGCCCGCCGTCATTGACGGCGGGCTTTTCATTGGCCTGATGTCGGGCACCAGCGTCGACGGCATCGATGC
>JBKJMY010000313.1:0-14436 GCA_046596115.1 Arenimonas sp. | reverse complement strand
GAACGTACCGCCGTAGAGCAGGTGCGGCGTGGTCACGCGAGCAAGGCGCGGGCGCGGGCATCGGCGACCGCGCCGAGCAAGCGTTCCAGGCGCAGCCACGCATCGCCAATGCCGCGACCCTTCGAGAGCAGTTCGACCTGCCCGGCCTCGGCGACGAAGCGGTCCCAGCGCGCGGCGGGATGTCGTTCCAGCGCCCGCCGATACAGCGCCTGTTTGCTGTCCCAGACTCTTGCCTCGCGCATCGCCTGGCCGAGGTTGCCGCCTCGCTCTGAAACCCGAGCCAGCGTCGCCAGGCGCACGATCTCATTGGCGACGATGGGAATCAGGCCGGCTACCTGCTCGCCTTCGCCGCGCAGCGCATGCAACATGCGCCGCGCGCGCGCCGCGTCGCCGGCAAGCGCACTCTCCGCCAGCTTGAACACATCGAATCGGGCCGAGTCGGAAACCAGGCGTTCCATGTCCGCCAGTGCCAGCGTGGCGCCGGGCGCAAGCAGCGCGAGTTTGTCCACTTCCTGCGCTGCCGCCAGCAGGTTGCCCTCGACCCGTTCGGCAAGCAGCGCGATCGCTGCGGGATCGGCGGACAGGCCGCGTGCGCGCAGCCGTCGCGCGAGCCAATCGGGCAAGTCCCCCGGCCGGATCGGCCAGGCAATCACCGTGTGGCCGACCTTTGCGATGGCCTCGCTCCACTTGCCGCCGTGGCGCGTGCTCCAATCCTGGGCGGTCACCAGCACGACGGTATCCGGCGGCGGATCAGCGCAAAACCTGGTCAGGACCTCGCTGCCCTCCTTGTCCGGGCGTCCGGTGGGCAAGCGCACCTCGATCAGGCGACGCGGGGAAAACAGGCTGGGCGAGGCGATCGACATGGACACGCCGTTCCAGTCCATGTCCTTGCCGCCTTCAAAAACCTCGCGCTCCCCGAAACCGTCGGCGAGCGCGCGGGCGCGCAGCGCATCGGCGCACTCCTGCACCAGCAACGGCTCGGTCCCCGCGATCAGGTAGGCAGGACGCAATGATTCGCCGGCCAGCTGCCGTTCGAACCGATCGACCCGGACGTCCATCAGGACTTGGCGCGCAACACCACGTCGAGCCGGCGCAGGATGGACGACTCCATGTCGCGGCGCAGTTCGCGCTGGATCAGTTCCTGCTCGGCGGGACTGCCCGCCGATTCGCTGATGTCGTAGGTGTATTCGCGTGAGAGCTCGATTTCCTGCGGCTCGATCAGCGGCTGCCCTGCGGCATCAAGCAGCACGAAACCGACCCGGTACAGGGTGATGTACTCACGCACGCGCGCAAGTTGGTCAACCGACAGCGGCCGGGTGTTCCAGACTTCCGAGGTGATCTTGAGCGACGACGATGCTGCGTCCTTCGCTGCGGGCGTCGCGCCAGCGCGCTCAAGCGCGGTGGCCAACTCCAGGCCGAGTGGACTGTACGGATCAGCGGTCTCGACCTTCACCGGGCCCAGCGTTGCCGGCAGGTTGAGCTGCGCACGCGGCTGGAATCCGCAGGCCGCAAGCAGGGCCGCACAGGCCAGGATCAGCAGGAGACGCATGCGCAACCTCGCAGGGAAATCAATGCGCCATGGTAGCGCGAACGGCCGCGGCCCCGGTCGGCTGCTGGCCGAATATTCATGCACGGCCCCCCGGCGGGCCCGCCCCAAGCGCCGCGGCGACCTGTTCCATGACCTCGGTCCAGTCATCCAGCTGCCGCTGCCGGAACAGGCGAACGGTCCGATACCAGGGGGAGTCCTGCCTTCCGAGCATCCAGCGCCAGTCGGGCACCTTGGCCAAGGCCAGCCATGCCGGGCGCCCGGACGCGGCGGCGACATGGGTCATTGCTGTATCGGCGCTCAGTACCAGGTCCAGCCGCTGCATGAGCGCAAGCGAGTCGGCGAACGCCTCGACCCCGTCGTCGAAGCCTGCGCCCGGCACGATCACCTGCATGTCGGCAGGCAAGGCATCGAGCTGCTCGACGCCTGACCCACGCTGCAGGCTGACCAGGCGCACACCCGGCACCCGGGCGACGGGCAGGAAACTCGGCAACGGGATGGAGCGCAGGCGATCGATCTTGCGGCGCGGATTGCCCTGCCAGCAGATACCGATATTGACCGCCCCCGGCTCGACCAGATGCGACCAGCGCGCAACGCGCGCCGGATCCGCCGACAGCCAAGGCGTGCCCATCCCGACATCGCTTTCGCCCAGGCCCAGATGATGCGGCAGGCTCCAGAGCATAGCCTGATAGTCATACGCACCGGCCGCGTCATCCACGAACCGCACGATCGACGCAAAGCGGCGCAGCAGGTGGCGGATCGACGCGGGCCCGAGAAAGGCCACCTCGGCGCCGGCATCCACCAGGCGCGGGATAAAGCGAAAAAACTGGAGGGTGTCGCCCAGTCCATTGGGCTCGGACAGCAGGATTCGCTTGCCTGCCAACGGCTCGCCCCGCCAACGCGGTGCCGGGCCCAGCAAGCCCGCCGCAGGCGACTCGTCCAGGGCCTGTTCGAATCCCGCCCATCCCTGGGCGAAGCGTCCCTGCAGCAGGTCCAGGCCGGCAAGGCGACGGATCGCCTCGGCATAGTTCGGACGCAAGGCTTGCGCACGCCGGTAACTGGTGCGCGCCTGGTCGAACCGGCCCGTCTCCTGTTGCAGCATGCCCATGTTCGCGGTGGCTTCGGGCGATTCCGGATCAAGCACGAGTGCTTGTTCGTAGGCCCCGATGGCGGCGTCCACTTGGCGCAAGTCGTGTAATGCATTGCCGCGGTTGTTCCAGGCTTCCGATGCACTGGGCAGAAAGGCAATCGCTCGGTCGTAGCAGGCCAGCGCCGCCTCCACCTGTCCGAGTTGGTGCAAGGCGACGCCGCGGCGATTCCACGCATCGGCATCCGTGGGTGCGATCGCTAGCAATCGCGCAAAGCAGTCCGCAGCATCCTGCCAGTGCAACGCCGACGCCTGCAGCTTGCCAAGCGCGCGCCATGCCTGGGCAAGCCCGGGATGCAATCGCACGGCCTCGCGGTAGGCAGCGAGCGCAGGCTGCGTGTCACCGGCAGCCAGCAACACGTTGCCCAGGCTGAACTGGGCTTCAGCCAGGCCTGGATCCAGCGCGAGGCAGCGCTGGTACGCCGACTTCGCCTCGCCCAGCCGCGACAAGGACGATAAAGCGATGCCACGGTTGTAGTGCAGCGCGGGCAGGGACGACGCTCCAGGCAGCGCGATATCGAGCCAGGCCAGCGCCGTGCTTGCATCGCCCCGCTCCAGCGCCATCACGCCCAGCAGGTGCGCGGCGCCGGGGTGGCCGGGATGGGTGTCGAGCACTTGGCGCAGCACCCGCTCGGCATCCTGCTGCCGGCCGGCGCGACGGTGCGCCAATGCGCTCGACAATTGCGCCGTGAGCGCGTCGGCGTCCATGGTGTCTGCGCGTCCTGCTCAGCCTGCGACGATGTTGACGATCTTGCCGGGCACCACGATCACCTTGCGCACCTGCAGGTCGGCTAGTACCCGCGCGACGCCCGGCTCGGCCAGGGCCAGGGCTTCGAGATCCTCACGCGTGGCATTCACGCCGGCCTCGATGGTGCCGCGGAGCTTGCCGTTGACCTGCACCGCGAGCGTCAGCGAATCGCGCACCAAAGCCGATGCATCTGCCTTGGGGAAGGCCAGGTCCTCGATGGTGGCCTCGGGATGGCCAAGCAACTGCCAAAGTGCATGCGAGGTGTGCGGGGTGATCGGATTGAGCAGCAATGCCACTGACTCGAAGGCTTCCTGGCGCAAGGCGCGCGCCACCGTCGTGGCTTCGTCGAAGCGCGAGAGTGCATTGAGCAACTCCATCACCGCGGCGATCGCCGTGTTGAAGGTGTAACGACGCGCGTAGTCGTCGCCGACTTTCTGGATCACCTCATGCAATTGCCGGCGCAATGCGCGGCCGGCCGGGGTGAGCGCGGCCGGATCCGGTGCTGGCGACATCGCGGCACCGGTCGAGTTTGCGCCGTCGCCGGCTGCGCGGCCGTCGGCAATGTGGCGCTGCACCTGCGCCCACAGGCGGCGCAAGAAGCGCGACATGCCCTCGACGCCGGATTCGCTCCAGTCCAGCGATTGCTCGGGCGGCGCGGCGAACATCGAAAACAGGCGCACGGTGTCGGCACCGTAGCGGTCCACCATCGTCTGCGGGTCCACACCATTGTTCTTGGACTTGGCCATTTTCTCGGTGCCGCCGATGGACACCGCCGCGCCGTCTTCGCGCAGCGTGGCGCCGATCATCCGGCCCTTGTCGTCGCGCACCGCGTCGACATCGGCGGGATTGAACCAATCCCGCGCGCCCTCGGGATTTTCGCGGAAGAAGGTATCGGCGATCACCATTCCCTGGCACAGCAGGTTGGTCGCCGGTTCGTCGCTGTGCACCAGGCCCGCGTCGCGCATGAGCTTGTGATAGAAGCGAAAATACATCAGGTGCATGATCGCGTGTTCGATACCGCCGATGTACTGGTCCACGGGCAGCCAGTAATTGGCGCGCTCATCGACCATGTCATTGGCACCGGGCGAGGTGTAGCGCGCGTAGTACCAGCTCGACTCCATGAAGGTGTCGAAGGTGTCAGTCTCGCGTTCGGCCGGTCCGCCGCATTGCGGGCAAGTCGTCTTGCGCCATTCCGGATCCGACTTGATCGGCGACTGCAAACCGGTGAACGCAACGTCCTCGGGCAACACCACCGGCAACTGGTCCTCGGGCACGGGCACCGCGCCGCAGGCGGCGCAATGGATCATCGGGATCGGGCAACCCCAGTAGCGCTGGCGGCTGACGCCCCAGTCGCGCAGGCGGAAGTTGATCCGGCGCTTACCGGTGCCGGCGGCCTCGAGTTTGTCGGCGAGGAAATCAAAGGCCTGCTTGTAGCCCTTGCCATCGAGTTCACCGCTGTTGACCAGCATCAGGTCGCCGCGCGTCTTGTCGGCGTACCAATCCTTCCATGTACTGGCGTCGTAGGCCATCTCGCCCTGCAGGTGCGGCGGCAGGGGCGAGCGCAGCGCGATCACCTGCACGATCGGCAAGGCGTACTTGTGCGCGAACTCGAAGTCGCGCTGGTCGTGGCCAGGCACCGCCATCACCGCACCCGTGCCATAGCCCATCAGCACGAAGTTGGCGATCCACACGGGCAGGCGCTCGCCGCTGACTGGATGCAGCACATGTCGGCCGGTGGCCATGCCACGCTTTTCCTGCGTCTCAAGTTCGGCTTCGGACACGCCGCCGTGGCGGCATTGCTCGATGAACGCCGCAAGCGTGGGATCCGACGCCGCCGCTGCCAGTGCCAGCGGATGCTCGGCGGCGACAGCAAGATAGGTCACGCCCATCAGCGTGTCCGGCCGGGTCGTGAACACAGTCAACGGCGCACCGCCGCCTTCGGGCAGGAAGTCGATCTCCAGGCCTTCGCTGCGGCCGATCCAGTTGCGCTGCATGGTCTTGACCGCATCTGGCCAACCGGGCAAGGCATCCAGGCCGTCGAGCAGTTCCTGCGCGTAACTGGTGATCTTGAGGAACCACTGCGGGATTTCGCGCTTCTCGACGATCGCGCCACTGCGCCATCCGCGGCCATCCACGACCTGCTCGTTGGCCAACACGGTCTGGTCGACCGGATCCCAGTTCACCACGCTGTTGCGCCGATAGACGATGCCCTGCCTGAACAGGCGAGTGAACATCAGCTGTTCCCAGCGGTAGTACTCCGGGCGGCAGGTGGTGAGTTCGCGGGTCCAGTCGATCGCGTAGCCCATGGCCTGCAGTTGTCCGCGCATGTGTTCAATATTTGCGTACGTCCACTTGGCCGGCGCGGTGCGATTCTTGATTGCGGCATTCTCGGCCGGCAGGCCGAAAGCATCCCAACCCATCGGCTGCAGCACGTTGTAACCGCACATGCGCCGATGCCGGCTGATCACATCGCCGATGGTGTAGTTGCGCACGTGGCCCATGTGCAGCGCGCCCGAGGGATACGGCAGCATCGACAGGCAGTAGTACTTCGGGCGCGTGCTGTCCTCGACCACCTCGAAGGCACGCGTGCTGCGCCAATGCGCCTGCGCGGCGGCTTCAACCACCTTGGGTTGGTAGGCGCCGGGATCTGCTTGCTCTTGCATGGGAGGCTCGTCGCGCCGGGGACTTGTGCTGGCCGAACAGGGTAACCCGCCACGCGGTCGAGGAAAAACTCCAGCGCGAGCGGGTGCACCAGCGGTCATCGGGACCAAAGGCACATGGCAAGCCGCCTCGGGCCGGTCAAGCTCGGGCTTCATTTCCTGCGATGCGCACCCATGCTCCCGGCGATCCGCACCCGAGGCCTGACCCGCCAGTTCCGCGCCGGCATCGGCGTGCGCGACCTCGATCTCGAAGTCCCCGCTGGCAGCATTTACGGGTTCCTCGGGCCAAACGGCGCCGGCAAGACCACGACCATCCGCCTGCTGCTCGACCTGCTCCGGCCCGATGCCGGGGAGATCGCGCTGTTTGGAGTTCCACTGGGCGGCGGGCGCCGCGAGGCGCTGGCCCAGGTGGGCGCGCTGGTGGAATCGCCATCGCTCTATGGGCACTTGAGCGGACGCGCGAACCTGGAAATCACGCGCCGCCTGCTTGGACTGCCTGCAGCGCGCATCGACGTCGTGCTCGACCGCGTGGACCTTGTTGATGGCGCAGATCGCCGGGTGGCCGAGTACTCACTTGGCATGCGACAGCGCCTGGCCATCGCGCTCGCCCTGCTCGGCGCGCCGCGGCTGTTGCTGCTCGACGAGCCCGGCAATGGCCTTGATCCGGCTGGCATCGTGGAGCTGCGCCAGTTGCTTCGCGGCCTGGCCGACGACGGCGTCACCGTCTTCATTTCCAGCCACCAGTTGTCCGAGGTGGAACTGGTCGCGACCCATGTCGGGGTGCTGCAGGCGGGCCGGCTTCGGTTCGAAGGCCGGTTGGACAGCCTCCGCGCGCGGGTCCGTCCACGCCTGCTGTTGCGCTGCGAGCCCGCCTTGAAGGCGCTCGACCTGCTGCATCGCGCCGGCGAGTCGGTCCGGCTTGCAGCAGATGGCATCGCAATTGAATTGGCCGAGCGCCCGGAGGCGGAGATCAATCGCTTGCTGGTCGAACACGGTGTCGCCGTGTCGCGCATGGTCCGCGAAACCCCGTCGCTGGAGTCGCTGTTCTTCGACCTCACCGACAACGATGCGCAGGGGAAGGCGGCATGAACCCCCTGCTTCGCGCCCTGTCCGCAGAGTCGGTGAAGTTGCGCGGCACGCTGGCGCTGTGGATGTGCCTGATCGCGCCGTCGGTGGTGGTGGTGCTGTACGTCCTGCAGATTTCGTTCAGTCGTATCCCCGCCGATCGCGTCGCCGATCCCGTCCACGCTTGGCAGGGCTTCTCGCAAAGCATCCTGGCGCTCTGGGCATTCCTGATGCTGCCGCTGTTCATCACCCTGGAGTCCGCGCTGCTCGCCGGCCTCGAGCACGCTGACCACCAGTTCAAGCACCTGCTGGCCCTGCCGCTGCCGCGCGAAGTGCACTACCTGGCCAAGCTGGCCGCACTGGCGGCGTTCGTCGCTGCGGCCTTCGTGGTCCTGCTGGCGTTGATGCCCCTGGGTGCAGCGGCCCTGGGTGTGCTCAAGCCGCAGTTCGGCATCACCGGCGGTCCGCCCTGGCGCAGCCTGCTCGGTACTGCCGCGGCCTGCTATGCGGCCTCGCTGTTGATGGTCTCACTGCATACCTGGCTGGCGATCCGCTGGCGCAGCTTCACGGTCGCGGTGTCGATCGGCATGAGCGCCACGGTGATGGGTTTCCTGATCGGACAGTCCGAGCGCTTCGGCCACTGGTACCCGTGGTCAATGCCCTTGCAGGTGCTCGCCGGCAAGGGGCAGTGGGCGGATTTCGTGATCACCGCGGGCGTCGTCGGTGGCTTACTGGTTGGCCTCGCCGGACTGCTGGATTTCCGGCGTCGCGAGTTCGCCTGACGCCGCTTGTGGCTTGAATTTCCCCAGGCGGGCACCATCTTCGTGGTATTCCCCAGCAAGGACCCGCACATGACCGATACCACGACGCCGCACATGACCGATACCACGACGCCGCACGTCTTCGACGCCAACCTCGCCGGCTTCGAGCAGGACGTGATCCTGGCGTCGAAGGATGCGCCGGTACTGGTCGACTTCTGGGCCGAATGGTGTGGCCCATGCAAATCATTGGGTCCCGTGCTGGAAAAGCTCGCGGCCGAATTCAACGGCGGCTTCCGCCTTGCCAAGGTTGACGTGGATGCCGAGCAGCAGTTGGCCAGCCACTTCCAGATCAAGTCGATCCCGACCGTGATGCTGGTAAAGGACGGGCAAATCGTTGACGGTTTCCCCGGCGCCCTGCCAGAGGGGCAACTGCGCGAATTCCTCTCCCACCACGGTATCGAGGCGCGCGAAGCGGATGCGACAGTCGCTGATGTCGCCGAGGAGGCCGCGCCAGCGCCGCGGGATCCGCACGAAGAAGTCGTGCGGCTGCGCGCGGCCGCTCTCGCCGAACCGGACAAGGCAGAGCACCAGCTCGACCTTGCGCTCGCCCTGCTCGGCACCGGCGCAGCGGCCGAGGCCGAGCGCCTGCTGGACGCGCTGCCGGCCGATCTTGGAAGCGACGATCGCGTGATCCGCGCGCGGGCCAGGCTCGGTTTCGCGGCGCTGCTGCAGGACGCCCCTGCAGCCGAGACGCTCGCGGCAGCCATCGCGTCCGATCCAGCCGACCTGCGCGCTCGCCACCTGCTCGGCGCACGGCTTCTGGTCGCAGGCGACAGCGTTGGCGCGCTTGGGCAATTCCTCGAGATGCTGCGCCGCGACAAGGGCTGGCAGGACAACTTGCCCCGACGGACGCTGGTGGATGCTTTCCGCGTGATCGAGGACGCCGACCTGGTCGGCGAATACCGGCGGAAAATGGCGTCGCTCCTGTTCTGAGCCGTTGCATGGGGCCAGAAACCCTGATTTTTGAGGCCGGGTGTCGCAATTCGGCAGCCGCTGCTTCGCCTCTCGGCCCTGCTGGCTTATGCTGGCCAGCCTGTCCCACCCGCGCAGCCCCATGCAGACCGAAGAGCTGTCACCAGAAGAGCTGTCGACGCTGCTGACCAGCTACATGCCGGACATTCCTGGCTATCGGGTGATCCGTCGCATTGGCAAGGGCGGCATGTCGCATGTCTATCTTGGCGTGCAGGTGTCGCTGGATCGGCAGGTGGCGATCAAGGTCATGTCGCCCGAGGCGCTGGCCGACGAAAAGAGCAAGCAGCGCTTCGAGCAGGAAGCGCACACCATCGCCAAACTCGAGCACCCGTGCATCGTGGGCGTGCACGAGGTCGGCCGCACGCCGCAGGGCCTGCTCTATTACGTGCTGCCCTATCTGGCGCGCGGCCACCTGGGCCAGCGCGATTTCACCCAGGACGAACACCGCATCGTCGAGGTGCTGCGCGCTTTGCTGTCGGCGCTCGAATACGCGCACACCCGCGGCATCGTGCACCGGGACGTCAAGGCCGAGAACGTATTGTTCGACAACGCCGACCGGCCGCTACTGACCGATTTCGGCATCGCCTTGACGCGCCACGACACCAACCGCATCACCACTGCCGGACTGGCCATCGGCAGCGGCGGCTACATGGCGCCCGAACAGGCGCGCGGCGAATCGGTCGATGGCCGCGCCGACCTGTACAGCGTCGGCGTGCTCGCCTTTGAACTGCTCAGCGGCCGCCTGCCCTTCGCCAGCCCAGATCCACTGGGCCTGGCACTGATGCATGCGCAGGATCCGATTCCGCGGCTGCCACCCGAGCGCCGGCACTGGCAGGCCTTCATTGACCGGGCGATGGCGAAGTCGCCCGACAACCGCTTCCGCAACGCCCAGCAGATGCTGGCGTCGCTGGGCCAGATTGCGATTCGCGAACGCGCTGCCGCTGACATCGAGCCGATTCCCCTGCCCGCGCCGTCGCTGCTTGCGCACCCCTGGGCCAAACCGGTCCTGTCCGGGCTGACCGGCGCGGCAGTCCTGCTGGTCGCGTTGTGGATGCTGCGACAGGGCGAGAGTTCGCCCACCGAGCCCGCGCCGGCGTTCTACACCCAACAGGACGCGGCAGCCGAGGCGACCGCGGCTGTCGAACCAGGCGCCCCGACCCGGGACGGCGCAGCCGCCACTGCGTTGCCTGAGGCGACGGCGGCCAGCGGCAGCGAAGCGACCACCGGAACTGCCGATGCCGCGGCGCCCGCCGATACGGTGGCGCCTGCCGATGCTACCGCCGCGGCAGCTGGTGCCACCTCGACCGCGGCCACCGCAGCTGGCGCAACCGCGCTGTTTGACGGCGTTGCCGGCAGCGCTACCGTCACGGCCCTCGACTACGATCCTTCGATTGCGGGCGCGCGCGAGTTGCATTCCGCGAAACGGCAGCTCGACCAGAAGCACCTCGGCACCCCCGCGGGCGACAACGCGATCGATTCGGTGCTGGCGGCGAAGGCCTTGGGCGCTGCACCACCGGATGTCGCCACCGGCGCGGACAACATCATCAGTGCGTATGCCCGGGTCCTGCCAGCGACACTCAAGGCCGGCCATGATTCGGCGCTGCGCAGTGGGTTCCAGCGTGTGCAGGCCTTTGCCAAGCAGACCGATCGCCTCGGCGCCAAGCCGTGGTCCGAGTTGCGCAGCGGCCTGACCGCCGCGCTGCTGGCCCGACTCGAAGCCGCCCATGCCGCCTCGGATCCGGATGGCGTCAAGGCCGCGCATACGCTCGCCGGGACGCTGGCGCTCGACCCGAAGGGGCTTGAACCGGCCTGGTCGCGCCCGCTTCCACTGCCACGGCCTGGAAAATCCATGCCCAGCGTCCCGGGTGGCCCGGCGACCGTGGTGGTGATTCCGCCGACCTCGGGTCGTGCGGGCGTTGCCTTCATGCGCCGCGAAGTGTCACGTTCCGACTATGCGGCATTTGCCACGGCGACTGGACGCGGCAGCGCCCGCTGTCGCAATCGGACGGTGCCGATCAGCATCAAGAAGCGCAGCTGGGCCTCGCCTGGCTTCGAGCAAAGCAGCGATCATCCCGCTGTCTGTGTGAGCTACGACGACGCCGCCGCCTACGCGCAATGGCTGACCAAGCGCACCGGCGAACCCTGGCGCCTGCCGACCGCCACCGAGTGGCGCCAGATCGCGAGCTACCGCAGCAGCGGCGATGCTTGCCAGGACGGTCGCGTGGGCTGTGGTGAGGATGGAACCATCGGCGCCGGCCAGGGCCCCGCCAGCCCGCTCGGCCTGACCGGCGTGCGTGGCAACGCGCGCGAGTGGCTGGCCGACTGCGTCGGCGCTTGCCGCCAGCACCTGGTCGCCGGCCTTGGCTGGCGCGATAAAGCCCAGCGCGCAAACCCGATGCGGTCCAGCGGCTTCGATTCGAGCACCGGACTGGATGACACCGGATTTCGTCTCGTACGCGAAATCGAACCGGCGCGCTGATCCATGCGCAGCGTGCAGAAATATTTTCTTGCCGGATTGCTGACGCTGTTGCCGATCTGGCTGGTCTGGATCGTCTTCAAGTTCGTGTTCGTCCTGCTCTCGGGGATCAGCCAGCCAGCGGTAGGTCCATTGCTGGCGCGATTGTCCGAGTCCGATCCGCGCATGTTCAGCTGGCTCGCCGATGCCTGGGTGCAGACCGCGATCGCGCTGGTGGCCACGGTACTGTTCTTGATCGTGGTCGGATTTTTTGCCCGCCGCGTGGTCGGCCAGACCGTTTTGCGCTGGTTCGAAGGGCTGATCGCGCGCATCCCGCTGGCCAAATCCATCTACGGCGGCGCGCGCCAGTTGCTCGACCTGCTGCAGACCAAGCCCGACAGCACCCAGCGCGTGGTGCTGATCGATTTCCCGCACAAGGAAATGAAGTCTGTCGGCTTTGTCACCCGCGTCCTGCTCGACGAAGTCACTGGCCGCGAGCTGGCCGCCGTCTATGTGCCGACGACGCCGAACCCGACCTCGGGTTACCTTGAAATCGTGCCCGTGGAACGACTGACACCGACCAACTGGACCGTGGACCAGGCGATGGCTTTCATCATTTCCGGCGGCGCCGCCAGCCCGGACCGGATTCCATTCGACCGGCCGGACGACGCATGACCAACGACCCCACCAAGCGATCAAGCCCCGCGCCGCGCGCCGCGATGCTGTTGTGCTTGCTGCTTTTCGGCGCAGCCGGAGTCGCAGCGCAGGAAGTGGACAACTGCGCAACCCTGCTCGGCTCGCTCTCGCGCGAACTGCATATCGCCCGCGCACTCGCGCCAGGCCAACGCAGCACGTTTACCTGCCCGCGCGAACGCGAGGCACGCTCCGCGGTCGGCGCAAGTCGCCGGCGGGTGCTCAACGCGCTTGGGACCCCTGATCGCAACGACCGCGCGGACGACGGTGCCACCGTGTGGAGCTACTCGTTCCGCTCGCGGCTGGACCGCGATTCCGATTCCGATTCCGATGCCGATTCCGATTCCAATCGCGCTCAGGATCGCGGTCACGATCGCGTCCATGGCGACCCGGAATTGCGCTTCCGCTTCAATGCCCTGGACCAGGTCGCAGCTCTGGAATGCCACCTGGCGCGCTGACGCCAGCGTATTTTTCGGCGGCCGCATCCGGTGATAAGATGAGAACGGTTCTCATTGGACGTCGCCATGCGCTCCCCCGTCCTGTTTGCGGCACTCGCGCTGTGCTGGCCCCTGCTCATGGCCGGGTGCGACCGCGCTGGGGCGCACGACCAGGCGCGCATCGTCCGCCTGGAGGCGCAGGTTGCGACGCTGGCGGCAGCGCAATCGCGCGCCCACCAAGTCCCGGCGACGTCCGGATCAGGCGCGGTTCCGGAACTGGGACAGCAAATGCTCGAGTTGCAGATCCGCCATGCCCGGCTGTGGCAAGCAGGCGCGGCACGGAACTGGCTGTTGGCCCAATTCCAGCTGGCGGAGCTGCGTGAATCCATCGCCGGCGTGATCGCAAGCAATGGCGATCACGCGGCGCTGCAACCCGAGCGCCTGGCCGAGGTGATGCCAGCCATGATGAATCCGGCGCTGGCTGCGATGCAGTCGGCCGTGGATGCGCGGGACGGCGCGCGCTTCGACGCCGCCTTCGACGGCCTCTCGGGCGCCTGCACCGCCTGCCATGCCGCGTCCGGCCACGGTTTCCTGGTGATCCAGCGGCCGCGCACGCCAGTGCTGGACAACCTGCGCGCCGAACCCGCGCCACCGTCTGCCTGAATCGCCCCTCCGGCCCGGGCCGGCCCGCGGCAGGCGCCCGGGTATAATTGCAGCCCCGCCCGGACCACATTCCAAGGACGAACGTAATGGCAGCGATGATGAAGGCGTTGGTGAAGACCCGCGCCGAAAAGGGCATCTGGATGGAGCAGGTTCCGATCCCGGCGCCGGGCGCCAATGAGGTCCTGATCAAACTCGAAAAGACCGCCATCTGCGGCACCGACCTGCATATCTACAAGTGGGACGAGTGGTCGCAGCGGGTGATCACGCCGGGCCTGGTGATCGGCCATGAATTCGTCGGCCGCATCGTTGAGCTGGGCGGCGGCGTGACCGGGTACCAGATCGGTGACCGCGTCTCCGCCGAAGGCCACATCGTCTGCGGCCACTGCCGCAACTGCCGCGCCGGCCGCCAGCACCTGTGCCCGAACACGGTGGGCATCGGCGTCAACCGCAATGGCGCGTTCGCCGAGTACATTGTCATGCCGGCGTCGAATCTGTGGCCAATCCCCGACCAGATTCCCAGCGAGCTGGCGGCGTTCTTCGATCCCTATGGCAATGCCGCGCACTGCGCGCTGGAGTTCGACCTGATCGGCGAAGATGTGCTGATCACTGGCGCCGGACCGATCGGCATCATCGCCGCCGGCATCTGCAAGCACGTGGGTGCGCGCAATGTCGTGGTGACCGACGTCAACGACTACCGGCTCAAACTGGCGGCCGACATGGGCGCAACCCGCGTGGTCAACGTGCGCGATCAGTCACTCAAGGACGTGGTGAAGGACCTGCACATCGAGGGCTTCGACGTAGGCCTGGAAATGAGCGGCAATCCGGCGGCCTTTGGCGACATGCTCGACTGCATGTACCACGGCGGCAAGATCGCCCTGCTCGGCCTGATGCCCAAGGGCGCGGGCATCGATTGGGAAAAAGTAATCTTCAAGGGCCTGGTGCTGCACGGCATCTACGGCCGGCGCATGTACGAGACCTGGTACAAGATGACCCAGATGGTGCTGACCGGCTTTCCGCTGCAGAAGGTGCTCACCCACCAGGTGCACATCGACGATTTCCAGAAGGGCTTCGACCTGATGGACGCCGGCAATTGCGGCAAGGTGGTTTGCAGCTGGAGCTGAGCTCGCGGGAAGGACAAAAAAAAGGGCGCCTAGGCGCCCTTTTCTTCTTGCTCGATGTGGGACGTGATCAGCCGCCGAAAGCGAGCGTCAAGACCACGCGGTCAGAAG
>JBKJMY010000352.1:0-3835 GCA_046596115.1 Arenimonas sp. | reverse complement strand
GCTCGAATTGGTCACCAGGTTGCCCGACCAGCTGTGTGCCAGTTCGTGCGCAATGAGGCTGACCAGCGACTTGTCGCCGACGATGACGGTCGGCGTGGCGAAGGTCATGCGCGGATTTTCCATGCCGCCGTACGGGAACGAGGGCGGCAGCACCAGGATGTCGTACACACCCCAGCGATACGGGCCATACAGCGACTCGGCGGTGGCGATCATCTTTTCGGTGTCTTCGAATTCCTTGGCCGCCTTGTCGACCATCGCAGGTTCTGCCCACACGCCCGAGCGCGGCCCGGTGGCGCGGTACACGAGGTCGCCTGCAGCGATCGCCATCAGGTAGGACGGGATCGCCTGTTCCATCTTGAAGTTGTAGTCGCCATCGCGCGCACCTTTTGGATCATTGACCGCCGACATCACGGCCATCACGTCTTTCGGGGTGGTGATATGCGCGTCATAGGTGAAGCGCACGCCGGGCGTGTCCTGCAGCGGCACCCAGCTGCGCGCATGGATCGCTTCGGACTGGCTGAACATGAAAGGCGTTTTCTTGCCCAGCGTCATCGCCGGCGTCAGCCACTGCAGGCCGGAGGCGTCCGGGGATGTGGCGTAGGTCACTTTCACCCGCTTCATCTGCAATGGCATGGTGATGTCGAGCTTGCTGCCGAAGATCTTGTCCTTGGTGGCAACGGCAAACTGCAGCGGCGCCCAGACGGCGCCATCGAAGCCTTCCACTTTCTGGATGGCAAGGTTGCGGGTATCGAGTGCAAGGTTACGGGCGGCCGGATCCTTCCAGTCCAGGTCAAGCGTGGCGGATCCGGCCAGTACTTTTTTTGTGAAATCGACCGCCAAGTCAAGGTCAAGGTGCTTGACCACGACTTTCTCAGGTTCCGAGTACGAGTTGACGTCGTGCACTGGCGTGGAGGCAGGGGCGGGAGCGGTGGTGGTCACGGTCGGCTCCGCGGGTTTGGCGGGTTCTGCCGGCGCCGGCTTCTGGCACGCGGCCAGTGGCAGGACGACAGTGGCAAGCAATAGGGTCAATAAGCGCATGGGGTTGGGTCCGCTGCGGGGGAGAACCCCCAGTTTATCCGCCTGCCGCGCAAAAGGTTTAAATGACTAATGCCATGGGACGCGGCAGGGCGCCGGGTTCAGGCTGGCGTCACGTTTCCAGCATGCGATCCCATGTCCTTTACCCGCAAAACCCTGTCGGCCTCCTGCCTCCTGCTGGCCCTGGCCCAGGCCGCCCTCACCCTGCCCGCCCACGCGGCCGAGACGGCACCCGCCGGCGGCCGGGTCCGTTCCGCGCCGATCGACATCGCCCACGTGACCGGCCAGGCAAAAATGGATGGCGTGATCGACGAGCCGCTCTGGCAGCAGGCAACGACGTTCGACCTGCCCTACGAGATCCGGCCCGGCGAGAACACCCCAGCCGACGCCCACACAACGGTCTATGTGGCGGAAAACGGCGCGCAGTTGCTGATTGCCTTCGTGGCCGATGATCCCGATCCGTCGAAGATCCGCGCCTTCCTGCGAGATCGCGACAGCGCCTACATGGACGACTTTGCCGGCGTGGTGCTCGATACCTTCGACGACGAACGCCGCGCCTACGAGTTCTTCGTCAATCCACTCGGCGCGCAGATGGACCTGATCAAGGACGAGGCGCACGGCGAGGACGACAGTTGGGACGGGCTGTGGGATTCCTACGGCCGGCTCACCCCGACCGGCTATGTGGTGGAGATGGAAATTCCGTTTTCCACCCTGCGCTTTCCGGCCGGTAAATCGATCCAGCAGTGGGGCGCCGATTTCCTGCGCATCCGCCCGCGCGACGTGCGCCACCAATACTCGCGCGTCACCAGTGATCGCAACGTGCCTTGCGGCTTGTGCCAGGCCGGCCGCATCCGCGGCTTCGCCGGCATCCATCCGGGCAGCAACCTGGAAATCAATCCGACCCTGACAACCACGTATTCGCAACAGCGCGATGCGCCGGGCACGCCGTTCACCAGCGAGGGCATCAAGTTCGACCCGGGCGTGGACGTGAAGTGGGGACCAAGCCCGAACCTGACCCTGTATGGGACGATCAATCCGGATTTCTCGCAGGTGGAAGCCGACAGCGGGCAACTGGACGTCAACAATACGTTTGCGCTGTTCTTCCCGGAAAAGCGGCCCTTCTTCCTGGATGGCGCGGACTATTTCGCGACACCGGTCACGCTGGTGTACACGCGCAACGTCAACGACCCGGATATCGGCTTGCGCGTCACCGGACGCAGCGGCCCGCAAACCTATGGCGTGTTCGTGGCCCGCGATACGGTGACCGACCTGCTGCGCCCCGGCATTTTCGGCTCCAGCCTGGCCCGCTACGACGGCCCATCCAACGATGGCGCGTTCCGCTATCGGTACGACCTGAGCAAGGCATTGAGCCTGGGCGCGTCGGCGACGATGCGGCGCGGTGACGACTACCAGAATCTGGTGCAGTCCGCGGACGGCCGTTGGCAGAAGGGCGCGCACACGGTGACGGCGCAGGTCATCCATACGCAGACCGAGGACCCGGCCTACCGCAACCGTCCATCGCGCAGCTTCAACGGCGACGGCTACAGCGCCGAATACAACTACGAAACCCGCAACTGGTCCGCCTTCGGCTATGCCCAGCGCCTGGATGAAGGCTTCCGCGCCGACCTGGGTTTCGTCGGGCAGGTTGGCTACGAGAAGCAGCTGGCCGGGCTGACGCGGCATTGGTGGGGCGACAAGGACGCGATCTTCAACCACGTGACTGCCAACGCACGCTGGCAATCCAGCCGCGCGGTAGACGGCACGCTGCTGGATATCCTGCGAGACGTGTGGGTCGCTGCCAATGGCCCGCTGCAGAGCTATTACGAGCTGGGTTACATCGAACGTGACAAGGAGTGGCGCGGCATTCGCTTCCCGGAACGGGTGCAGCGCCTGCGCATGCAGCTGACGCCGTTCAGCGGTGTCTCGGTGGGCCTGTACATCCGCGATGGGCACAAGGTTGACCTGGCGAATACGCGGCTTGGCCACTTCGTCAACATCAGCCCGAACCTGACGGTCAACATCGGCAAGTCGATGAGCGCGTCCATCGAGCACAGCTACGAGCGCATCAGCCGCGATGGCGGCAATGTCTATGTCGCCAACCTCACCGACCTGCGCCTGAGCTACCAGTTCAGCCTGCGCCAGCGCCTGCGCCTGGCCATCCTGCGCAATGACCTCAAGCTCGACCCGACGCTGTTTTCGCAGTGGGTGCCAGAGCACCAGCGCGCGATCAACACGCAGCTGATCTATTCCTACAAGATCACCCCGCGCACGGCGCTGTACGCCGGCTACGCGGACGGCTATTTCGGCGGCGACCAGGCCCTGTCCGGCCCGACACCGTCCGACGAGCCGATCTTTGCCTACTACCCGGTATTCCAGTCCAACCGGACGCTGTTCATGAAGATCAGCTACGCCTGGAACCTCTGACAGCCCGCGCGGCCGTATGATCCGGGCATGATCCGGCCCTGCCCGCGACCCGATGGCACCTTCCTGGATCGGTACGCCGCCGCCGGCGCGCACGCCGATTGCTACGGCACCGAGGTGCCTGGCACGGTCAACCTTCAGCAGTTCGTCGAAGCCTTTTATACCGGCCGTGTGTTCAAGCTCGAGCGGCTGCTTCTGCGCTGGTTCGTCGGCCGGCCCTCCACCGATGCCGAGGTCCGGCAGCTTGCTGCTGGCGATCGCACCGACTTTGCCGCGTGGCGGGTCGAGGAACGTGCCGAGGACCAGTTGCTGATGTGCGACTACGTTGGACGTACCCGGTCATGGTTCATGGTCGCGCCCGGCGCGCCCGGCGCACCCG
>JBKJMY010000133.1:0-5688 GCA_046596115.1 Arenimonas sp. | reverse complement strand
TGCGCAGAATAGCGCTGCATGGAGGCTAAGCGCGCCGTAGGGTGGCGTGCAGGGGCCTGCGCGCCGACCTGACGTCGGACAACACGCCGGCCTCGACGATGAAGACCAAGCCCAGGGTGCCGGTGCCGGCACGGCGCAACCCGGCCGCGTCGATCGATGTGAAGTCCGCCGGCCCGACGATCTCGACGTACTGCATGTCGGGGGAGTCGTCGAAGGAACTCTGCTTCATGACAGTGCCAGCCGGTGCCGTTCTATGGTGCCATGGCGGCGCGAACCCGCTGTGCGATCACGCGGCCGGCGGTGGCCTGCTCGATGCCCATTGCCGCATGCAGAAGGCGTTCCACGGGGCGACGCGTTCTCAGCATTCCACGATGTTCACCGCGAGGCCGCCGCGCGCCGTCTCCTTGTACTTGGTCATCATGTCGGCGCCGGTTTCGCGCATCGTCTTGATGACCTGGTCCAGGCTAACGTGGTGCGTGCCGTCTCCACGCAGCGCCATGCGCGCGGCATTGATGGCTTTCACCGACGCGATGGCGTTGCGCTCGATGCACGGGATCTGCACGAGCCCGCCCACCGGGTCGCAGGTCAGGCCCAGGTTGTGCTCCATGCCGATTTCGGCGGCATTCTCGACTTGGCCCAGGCTGCCGCCAAGCGCTGCGGTCAACGCCCCGGCCGCCATCGAGCAGGCGACGCCCACTTCACCCTGGCAGCCGACCTCGGCGCCGCTGATCGAGGCGTTCTCCTTGTAAAGCATGCCGATCGCGGCGGCGGTGAGCAGGAAGTCGATCACGCCCTTGTCGTTGCTGTGGTGAACAAAGCGCGTGTAGTAGTGCAGCACGGCGGGCACGATGCCGGCGGCGCCATTGGTTGGTGCGGTGACCACGCGGCCGCCTGCTGCGTTTTCTTCATTCACCGCCAATGCGTACAGGTTGACCCAGTCCAGCACGGTGAGCGGGTCTTTCATCGCGGCTTCGGGCCGCGCGCCAAGGTCACGAAACATCGATGGCGCGCGGCGCACGACTTTCAGCCCGCCCGGCAGCACGCCTTCCTCGCGGATGCCGCGCACCACGCAGTCCTGCATCGCCTGCCAGATCTCGAGCAAGCCTTCGCGCACGGCCTCGGCCGGCCGCCACACGGTTTCATTGGCCAGTACGAGCTGGGCAATGCTCAGGCCATTGGCCTCGCACAGTGCCAGCAATTGGGCGCCGCTGTGGTAGGCGTAGGGCAGGGCAGTGGTGTCAGCGACGATGCGGTCGGACGCCGCTTCGTCCTGGTTGACCACGAAGCCACCGCCGACCGAGTAGTAGTCGCGGCGCGCGATCTCCGCACCTGCCGTGTCGTAGGCGATGAAGCGCATGCCGTTCGGGTGGAACGGCAACTTCTGCCGTTTGTTGAACACCAGGTCGGTCTTCTCGTCGAAGCAGATCTCATGCGCGCCCTGCAGGCGGATTCGCTTTTGCGCGCGGATGCGCTCCAGGGTCGCCGGGATTGCATCGGGATCGATCGCATTGGGCCAGTGGCCCTCCAGGCCCATCAGCACGGCTTTGTCGGTGCCGTGGCCGCGGCCGGTCAGCGCCAGCGAGCCGAACAGCTCCACCCTGACCCGCGCGCAGCTTGCCAACGTGCCTTCCTCAACCAGCCAGCGCTCCACGAAGCGAGCGGCCGCGCGCATTGGCCCGACCGTATGCGAGGAGGACGGTCCGATGCCGATCTTGAACAGGTCGAAAACGCTGACGGCCATGGGCGGCTCGCATGCGGAGGACCCCTATTCTATCCTTGCCGGCATGCGCCTGACCCTTTTCCAGCGGGACGACTGCCCACTGTGCGACGATGCCGATGCGGTGCTCGCCGCTGCCGGCGTGCCGGATTTCGACCCGCTCTGGATCGATGGCGACCTGGCCATGGAAGCGATCTACGGCGCGCGCGTGCCGGTATTGCGACGCGAGGACAGTGGCCGGGAACTGGATTGGCCGTTCGACGCGGCGGCCGTGCGCGCCTTCCTGGCCAGGTGAGCGCGTTCCCGGCGGACTGACCCCGGACGCAGATGAGCCACGGACGCAGATGAGCCACGAACGCAGATGAAGCTCGGACGCAGATGAACCTCGGCCTCAGACGAACCTCGGCCTCAGATGAACCTCGGACGCCTATTTGGCCTTGGGTGCGAGCAGCAGGCGGGTGGTCACCTGAACGTCATTGGGAAGCACGCTGATGTCTTCCCAATCGCCCGTCCCGACCTTGTAATCGAGGCGGCGCACGATCGCGGTTCCAGTCAGGACGGGCTTGGCACCGCCGGTCCAGGTAAAGGTCAGCGCCGTGGCCTTGCTGGCGCCATTCAAGGTCAACACACCGTCGGCAACGAAGCGGCCCTGCCCAAGCGCGCGGAATTTGGTCGCCACGTAGCGGGCCTGCGCGTGTGCGCGGACGTTGAAGAAATCCGCGCTGCGCAGGCCATCGTCACGCTCGCTGTTTTGCGTGTCCACGCTGGTCAGGTCGATCGCCACATCGAACCGCGAGGCCGGCAACTGCGCCGGGTCGAATCGGATAGTCGGGGTGAACTTTGCAAACTTGCCGGTGAATTTCTCGCCCTGGAAGACGCTGGAGAAGCCGAGTGTGGACCCCGGCAACGCGATCCAGTCGGCAGCCAATGCCAGTGACGGCGCCAGCAGCGCGAGTGCGACGGCAAGCACAGTGCTACGAAGTTTCATGCTGATCGCTCCAGGGTGCGGCGGCGCGACGGCAACATCCGCCGCAATGTGTTGTCACGCCAGACGTAATGATGGCCAAGCGCGGCGGCGGCATGCACGAATACCACGCCCGACAGCACGTAGAACAGCAGTTCGTGCACGTCCTTGGCCGATTGCTTTGCGGCCAGGTCGGCGGCAGCCAGCGCCGGCAGGTTGAACAGCGTGAACCACTGCAGGGGCGAGCCGGCCAGCGAGTTGTAGTACCAGCCGGACAACGGCACTGCCAACAACAGACAGTACAGGGCCACATGCGTCAGCGCGGCAATGCGCGTTTGCCAGCGCGGCGCGTCGGGCTGGGCCAGCGGCGTGTTGCTTGCCAGGCGCCAGAGCAGCCGCAATGCGGTCAGCGCCAGCACGGTGATACCCAGGCTCTTGTGCAGTGCGAACACCTGCAACTTGGTCAGGTTGCGCGGCAGGTCGCCCATGAACAGACCGATGCCAGCGTTGGCCAGGATCAGCAGGAAGGTCAGCCAGTGCAGCGCGATGCCGGCGCTACCCCAGCGTTCGGCGTCATTTCTCAGCGGCATGGCCGGCGTCCTGGTCTGTGTCCGCATCGCGGCCGTCAAGCAGCGCCTCGGCCTCGATCGTCAGTGTGACCGCATCGCCCACCACGCGCTGCCACGCATCCATGCCAAACGCCTTTCTGCTGAGCGTGCCGCGCGCAGAAAACCCGGCGGTGCGATGGAAGGTGAGCGGGTGGCGCTTGAGTGCATTCAGATCAACTTCCAGAACCAGCGGTGCGGTTCGGCCGTGCATGGTCAGCTCGCCCGTCACGCGGGCGTGGTTGCCTTGGGCGTGCTCGACCTGCGTGGACAGGAAATGTGCAGTGGGGTACTTGCCGGAATCGAAGAAGGTGCGGTCCAGGATCTTGCTTTGCCAGTCCACGTCGCCTAGGTCGAGGGTGGCGATCGGCACTGTGACTTCGACCCGCGCGGTGGACCAGTCGTCCGGATCGAAGTCCAGGCTGCCGCTGGCCTGCGAAAATGTGCCGATCGGATTGGAGAAGCCGGCATGGCTGACCTGGAAGGCGATGCGGGTATGCACCGGGTCGAGCCGGTAGTGCCGCAACTCGGCGTGGGCAGGCGCCGCGGCGAGGCAGAACGCCGCCGCGCAGCTCAGAGCGGCGGGCAGCAACCAGGTCGAGCGGGTGGCATGAGAGTGCATCCCCGGATTCTAACCAGCCCAGGTGAAGGCAAGGTGCTTGCCGTGGGGAGACTTCGTTGCGAGGATGCTGGCAAGGAACTCTGCTTGGGGAAGCAGGCATGCGCAAGGCCGTCCGGAGCCTGCTCGGGCTCGTGTTGTTCGCCGTCATGCCTGCGGCCTGGGCGACGCCTGAAACGCCGCAGTTCCGCCAGGTTGGCGTCGGCGACGGCTTGCCGTCGAGCACGATCGCGGCGCTGGCCCTGGATCGTGACGGCTACCTGTGGATCGGGACGCGCGATGGACTGGCCCGCTACGACGGCGTCGGCTACCGCCTGTATCGGCATGTGCCGGGCGATACGACCTCGCTGCCGGGTAACTCTGTGCAGGCCTTGTACGTGGACGCGCGCAATCGCCTGTGGGTCGGGGTCGAGAGCCAGGGCCTGGCCATGCTCGATACCGAGCGCGGCGCGTTCCGCCATCTATCGCAGGCCAGCCAGCCGATCCTGCGCAGCGACGATGTCTGGTCGATCACCGGCACGCCGGACGGCATGTTGTGGATCGGCACCTATGGCGGCGGCCTGTATCGCCTGGATGCGCAGGAGCGCTTCACCCGCTTCCTGCCGTCGAAGCGCGGCGCCAATCATTTGCCGGCGCCCGATGTGCCGGCAATGGCGGTGGATGCGACCGGCGCACTGTGGCTTGGAACCACGGCGGGCCTGGCGCGCTGGACCGGCCACGACTTCACGCGCGTCGGCGAGGGGGCACTGTCGAGCGAGGAGATCTACAGCCTCACCGCCGATCACGATGGCAGCCTGTGGATCGGGACCAGCGCCGGACTCGATCATCGACTCGCCGATGGTCGCATCGAGCATCCCGCATGGGCCAGTGCGCTGCCCGATCCGGTGGTGCTGACCACGCTGACCGATCGCGAGGGAACGCGCTGGTTCGGAACGCGGCGCGGCCTGGCTTCGATGCGCGATGGACACATCGATGCACTGTCCGCATATCCGTCGGCGGGCAAGGCCTTCATGGCCAGTCTGGAGGACCGCGATGGCGGATTGTGGTTCGGCACCCAGGCCAATGGCTTGCTGCGACTGCCTCCGGGCTGGCGGGATTTCGCGGTGTTCGGCCGCGACGAGGGGCCATCGAAATTGTCGGGCGTCCCGGTGCGTGGAATGGCGCCGACGCGCGATGGACGGGTCTGGCTGGTCGGCAGCAGCGCGGTCGTGGATCGCCTGGATCCGGCGACCGGACGCATCGAGGCGGTGCTCGACACCTCGCCGCAAATTCCCAATGCGCGCCTGTGGTCGGTGCTCGAGCGCGATGACGGCAGCCTGTGGCTGGGTCATTCGCGCGGCCTGAGTCGCTACGACTTGCGCAGCCACGCCTGGCGCCACTGGCGCGTTGACCGCGTCGGCGATGGCTTGCTGCCGGGTCCGGTGCAGATGCTTACCCTCACCGATGACGGGCTGCTGTGGCTGGCGTCGTACGGCGGCGGCATCCAGGCGCGCGACAGCGATGGCCGCGTGGTCTTCAGCCTGGCCTCGGGCGACGGCAAGGGCGTGGACTCGCCCGACCAGGAACAGATGGCGGTGGGGCCGGACGGCGTGGTCTGGTTGGCAGGACCCAAGGGCATGCGCCGCTGGAATCCGGAGACCGAGCGCTTCGATGCCATCCCTGGCGCGCCGGCGGATCATGTTTTCGGCTTCGCCTTCGTGCCGCCCGACAGCCTGTGGCTGCATCGCATGGGCGCGCTGGAGGCCTTCCATTGGAACGGCGCATCGCTGGCGCGTTTCCGCAG
>JBKJMY010000007.1:0-3583 GCA_046596115.1 Arenimonas sp. | reverse complement strand
CCATCGCAATCCGGGCCTGCACCGATGCCGATGGTCGGAATCCCGACGCGCGCGGTGATGCTGGCCGCGACCGCGCTGGGCACGCACTCCAGCACCAGCAGGTCCGCGCCGGCGTCGGCCACGGCAACCGCGTCCTCGAGCAGCCGCGCCGCAGCCGCCTGCTCGCGCCCCTGCACCGAGTACCCGCCCAGCTTCATCACCGACTGTGGGGTCAACCCGAGATGGGCGCAGACCGGGATGTCGCGCTCGCTCAGGAATCGGATTGGCTCCAGCATCACGCCGGCGCCCTCCAGCTTGACCATGCTGGCGCCGCCGCGGCCGAGCATCGCCGCAGATGCATCCAATGCGCGCTCCACGGTGGCGTAGCTCTGGAACGGCAAGTCGGCCACCAGCAAGGCATGGCGCAGGCCACGTGCCACACAGGCGCTGTGATAGACGATGTCCTCGACGCTGACTGGCAGTGTGCTGGGCTGTCCCTGCACCACCATTCCCAAGGAGTCGCCCACCAGCACAAGGTCGACGCCGGCCGCGTCCACGAGTCGTGCAAAGCTTGCGTCATAGGCAGTCAGCGCAACGATGCGCTTGCCATCCACTTTCATCTGCCGAAGCTTTGGCACCGTGATTGCAGCGCGCGCTTTCGGCTTGTCGGTATCGGCGTACATGACTACTCCATCGCCTCGCGATTGCGTTGCTTCACGACTCAATGGCCTCGACGCCGCTCGCATCGATAGCTGCCAGCAGTTCGCGCACCACGCCCTGGCCCGGTATCTCCAGGCGCGGCGCGATTTCATTCAGTGGCACCAGCACGAACGCGCGTTCGGCCAGGCGCGGATGCGGCACGTGCATGCCGGGCTGATTGAGCAGTTCATCGCCGAATACCAGCAGGTCGAGGTCCAGCGAGCGCGGCCCCCACTTATCCTTGGGATCACGCACGCGGCCGAAGCGCTGCTCGATCTCCAGCAGCAGGTCGAGCAGAACGCGCGGGGCAAGGCGCGTCTGCAGCTCCACGGCGGCATTCAGGAACGCAGGCTGGTCCGGGCGGCCCCAGGGCGCCGTTCGATAGAAACCAGACTGCGCGCGAACGCTCGTCTGCGGCATCGAGTCGAGCGCCCACAGCGTCTCGCTGAACGTCTTCTTGACGTCGCCGACGTTGCCGCCCAAACCAACCCATGCACGGACCGGTTCCCGGTTCACGACGGATCCCCGGCCGGTCCCGCGCCCGGTGGCCGACGGCGGCGGCGGCGGGCTGGCGGTGCATCCGCGTCACCCTGCCCGCGCAGGTCCCCTGTTTTGGCCGCAAGTGAATCCGCCAGGTGTTCGGGCGAACTGGCCTGCGCCTCGCGCCAGAACTCCACATCGGCGGCGATTTCAGGATTGCCGATGGCCCGCAGCTCGAGGAAATCGAATGCCGCGCGAAAGCGCGGATGCGCCAGCAGCCGGAACACCCGCTTGCGCAGTCGCTGGGTGAAGCGCGGTTGCAGCAGCCAGATTTCCTGCATCGGCTGCGAGAACCGGCGTGGCAACGCGATCCGTTCGGCCTGGTGCAGGGTGACCCGGTCGGCAGCGCGCTGCTGCGCGACACCAACATCCACACCTGACTTCTGCAGGACCGCCAGCTCGCGGCAATACGCGGGCCATAGCAGTGCGGCAAACAGGAAGGCGGGCGTCACCGGCTTGTCTTCGGCAACGCGCAGGTCGGTATTGCGCAGCGCCTGCAGCACGGTGGCGCGCAGGGCGCCGCTGCTGTTGGTTGCCAGCGCGCGTGCGGTTTCCGGGAACAGCGCCGGCAACAGGCCGTTGTCCTCGAGGCTCAGGAAGCTTGTCTCCGCATGGCCTGCCATGAACATCTTCAGGCATTCGTCAAACAGGCGCGCTGGCGCGGCACCGGACAACAGCGGCGACAGGCGCGGGATCGGCTCGGCCGCTTCCGGGTGGATGGAGAAACCCAATTTCGACGACAGGCGCACGGCACGCAGCATGCGCACAGGATCCTCGCGGTAGCGCGCCTCGGGATCGCCGATCAGGCGCAGCACGCGCGCCTGGGTGTCCTCGAATCCACCCACGTAGTCGCGCACCGAGAAATCCTCGATCGCGTAATACAGGGCATTGGCCGTGAAGTCGCGGCGCACTGCATCGTCTTCGATGGTGCCGTAGACATTGTCGCGATGGATCCGCCCTTCGTCGCCCATCTCGCGCGAACCGCTACCGTCATCCTCGTTGGCGCGGAAGGTGGCAACCTCGATGATCTCGCGCCCGTAAACCACATGCGCCAGGCGGAAACGCCGGCCGATCAGCCGGCAGTTGCGAAACAGCGCGCGCACCTGCTCGGGCGTCGCGTCGGTGGCGACGTCGAAGTCCTTGGGATGCAGGCCGATCAGCAGGTCGCGGACTGCGCCGCCGACGAGGTAGGCGGCGAAGCCCCCCTCACGCAGCCGGTACAGAACGCGCAGCGCATTCGGGCTGATGTCCTTGCGGGAGATCCCGTGTGCATCGCGCGCAACGATCCGCGGCGACAGCGGGCTGGTGGTTCTGGTTTCCGTCATGGGGCCCCGGGGCCGGAAATCCTGCCGGCCGGAATGGTGGCCAGCCCCGCTGGTCGACGGGTTGGCCAAACCGTTATACTAGCGCCTGCAACCGGTGCAAACCATGTGCTCCCTTCGTCTAGTGGTCCAGGACACGGCCCTCTCAAGGCTGGAACACGAGTTCGAACCTCGTAGGGAGCACCACTTTCCCCTTCCGGACGCGCCATGCCCTTCGTTGTCGTCGAGAACTGCATTCGCTGCAAATACACCGACTGCGTCGAGGTTTGCCCGGTAGATTGCTTCCATGAAGGCCCGAACTTCCTGGTCATCGACCCTGATGAGTGCATTGATTGCACGCTGTGCGAGCCGGAATGCCCGGCCAAGGCCATCTATCCGGAAGACGACGTGCCGGCGGGGCAGGAAAATTTCATCGCGCTGAATGCCGAACTGTCAAAGCAGTGGCCGGTGATCACCCTGCGTATCGACGCGCCCGAAGACGCGACCGAGTGGGACGGCAAGCCGGGCAAGCTTGCCGAACTCAAGCGCTAGGCAAGGCGTTTAGAGCTTTCCCTTGACCGCGACCATCAGCGCCGCGGCTGGACCCGTGGTAAGAATGCGACCGTCGGGGCTGAGCGCAATCAGGCGGCTGCCGCCATTGCTGTCCTGAACGCGAACCAGGAAGCTCTGACCCTGGTAGGTCACGTCAAAACTGCCCAGCGCTTCGGTGCGGTCATTGATGACGACGCCATTGATGCCTTCCAGTGCAGCACCGATTCTTGGATAGTTGGCGACTGCGGTGCCGGACAAGGTGATATCCGAGGCCACGCCGGAACGGGCCACGCCGGAGCTCGTCACACTGGGCAACGCCGTAGCGGCGGACGTATCGGGGATGCTCAGGCCCGGCGGAACTTCCAGCGGCTGGGTTTCCTTGCTGGCCATGTAATTGGACTTGTGCTTGAACCAGCTGCAGCCGGTACCTGCGGATGCCAGGGTTAGCACCACGGCGCCAACCATCAGCGTGCGCTTCAAACGAGGGGTGGAAGTCATCGGGTTCTCCTGAG
>JBKJMY010000342.1:0-3212 GCA_046596115.1 Arenimonas sp. | reverse complement strand
GTCGGACATGGCGCGCACCACTTCGTCGAGTCGGGCGGAAATCTGCGGGATGCGGCCACTGAAGCTGTTCGCGGTGTCGCTGAGGTTGACGATCTGGTCCTGGCTCTTGAGGATGCGGTCGCCGTCGGTGGACATCTTGGTCCAGACCTCGGTCACCCGCTTCACGGCGGCCGACACGCCTGGCTTGAGCGCACTTCCTTCGTAACCCGGCACCGTGGCATCGCCGACCGTGCCGCCATTGCGCAGCGCTCGCACGTTGGCATCGGCCTGGGCCTTGGTCGCCTTGAACTCGTCGAAGGATTCGGCGTTGCCGCCTTCCACCGCCTCGCGTGAGTACTTTGCCAGCTGCTGGGAAAGAACCTGCAGGTTCGATGCCATGGTCCGGGCGCCGTTGTCCTTGCCGGCCTGGCTGTTGGCGACGAAGAAATTCGCCAGGAAGACAATGACCGCAAGCGCTAGAACGACCAGCCAAGCGCGCTGGCCGACGTTGGACATCCTTGCTGTGATGTTGCTGGCGTTGGTACTCATGGCTGGAACCCACCCTCGAAATAAAACCTGATGACCACTACAGCGTGGCCTGCCTGAATTCCGGGGTCCGGGTCAGCGTCGACATGCTGAACACGCCCCAGTCGATGTCGGCCAGGCGATAGGCCTGGCCGACGAAATGCGAATACCGGCCGGCGTCGGGGGTCGCCAGCTCGGTGCGGTGGGAATCATTGAAGGTACGCTGGCCGAACAACTCGTCGATCAGCACAGCCACGTTGCCGCCCGATTGGCGCACGACCAGCACGCGCTGGCCCTCGTGGATCACGGTGCGCTCGCCTTCAAGAAACAGCTTGAGGTCCACTACCGGCAGCAGGGTGCCGCGAACGTTGGCGACGCCCAGCATCCAGTTCTGCGCGCCCGGCACGGGGGTGACCGGTGGCAGTGGCAGGATTTCCAGGACCTCGTCGAACGAGGACACCAGCCGGCGCTGGCCAAGCCGGAAGCCGACGCCGCGCCAATGGCCCGGCGCCTCGATCTGCTCCGGGCGGCCCGGGACATGGGCGAGCGAGCGCACCTCGATGTCGAGCAGCGCATCGAACGGGGTTTGCCGCTTCTTGCCGGACTTGCTCATGGGATCAGGCAGGCACCGTGACGAAGGTGCGGATCGCGGCGAGCAATTCGTCGCGGGTGAATGGCTTGGTCAGGTACTGGTCGGAGCCGACGATCCGGCCGCGGGCCTTGTCAAACAGACCGTCCTTGGACGACAGCATGATTACCGGCGTGCCCTTGAACATCTGGTTGTTCTTGATCAGGGCGCAGGTCTGGTAGCCATCCAGGCGCGGCATCATGATGTCGACGAAGATGATCTGCGGTTGCTGGTCGGCAATCTTGGCAAGCGCCTCGAAACCGTCCGTCGCCGTGACGACGTCACAGCCTTCCTTTTTCAGAAGCGTTTCGGCCGTCCTGCGGATGGTCTTCGAATCATCGATGACCATGACCCGCAGGCCGGTGAGGTTGCTTTGTTCCATCTGGATCCCCGGTTCAAGGCCGCCCGGACGCGCTGAAATCAGCGTCAGGCCACCATGGATATATCCCAGTGAAGGGCAAAACTGTCAAGCGCGAAAGGCGGTTACCGTGCTTTTCGTGACCCCCTGCACGTTGTCTGCATGGTGCTGCTAGGCTACACGCGAAACCTGCCGGCTGGATGCGAAATGCAATTGAACGTTGCCGTGGTGATGGACCCGATCGAGACGATCCGGATCGCCAAGGACAGCACTTTCGCGATGCTGCTCGAAGCACAGCGGCGCGGGCACGTCCTGTCCTACGTGCTGCCCGGCAGCCTGGGCGTGGCCGAAAGCCGCGCGATGGCAACGCTTGCGCCGCTGTCGGTTCGCGACAACCCGGACGTCTGGTTCGAGCTCGGCACGCCGGTGCCGGCGCCGCTGGGCCGCCAGGACCTGGTACTGATGCGTCAGGATCCACCGGTTGATTCCAACTATCTGCACAATTCCATCGTTCTCGACCTTGCGCAGGCCGAAGGCACCCTTGTCGTCAACGATCCGCGCGGATTGCGCGACCTGAACGAAAAACTGGCGGCCATGCTATTCCCGCAATGTTGCCCGCCTACGGCGGTGAGTCGCGTTGCCGCGACACTGCGCGCCTTCGTTGCCGAGCACGGCCACTGCGTACTCAAGCCGCTCGACGGCATGGGCGGCCGCTCGATCTTCCAGGCCCGTGCCGATGATCCGAACCTGAACGTCATCCTGGAAACCCTGACCGACAACGGCCGCCAACTGGCGATGGCCCAGCGCTACCTGCCGGAGATCGTTGACGGCGACAAGCGCATTCTCCTGATTGACGGTGAGCCGGTGCCCTATTGCCTGGCGCGCATCCCCCAGGGCAACGAGTTCCGCGGCAACCTGGCCGCCGGCGGCCGCGGCGAAGGCCGTCCGCTGAGCGATCGGGATCGCTGGATCGCCGCACAGGTCGGGCCGGAGCTGCGCCGGCGCGGCATGCTTTTCGTCGGCCTGGACGTGATCGGCGACTGGCTCACCGAGGTCAATGTCACCAGCCCGACCTGCATTCGCGAGCTGGACAAGCAGTTTGGCCTGAATATCGCCGGCCAGCTGTTCGATGTGATCGAGGCGCGCCGCGGCACGTCGCACTGAGATGCGCGAGCCGCCCGCGCCGGCCCCAGCGCCCTCGCCTCTCGCGCCCGCGCCAGTCGCGCCATTGCCTATTGCGCCCGCGCCAGTCGCGCCCTTGCCTATTGCGCCCTTGCCTCACGCGCCCTTGCCTCTCTCGCCGGTGCCTGCTGCCCCGGCGACCTTGCCTGGCGCCCCGGCGCCCGCGCCTGCCACCAAGATGCCTGGAGGTTCTGCGGCGATGGGGCGGAAAATTGGTCCGCGCGAGCGGCTGAGCGCCACGCTTGCGCTATCGCTGATTGGCTTCGGCGTGGTCATCCTGGGCATCGGCTTTCGCGAAGACGACGCCGCGCCGGTGGTCCCGACGCTCGATGTGATCCTGACCCAGACCTCCACCCCCGAACCGCCCCGGCAGGCCGACTTCATCGCACAGGCCAACAATCAGGGCGGCGGCAACAGCGACAAGTCGCTGCGGCCGCGGGAACAACAGCTGGCGGCAGTCCCCAAGCCCGAGCCCGGCGCTGCCCCTGAACCCCTGGTCGCCCAGGCACCCCCGCCAGCGCCGCCACCGCGCGAGCGGAT
>JBKJMY010000280.1:0-5245 GCA_046596115.1 Arenimonas sp. | reverse complement strand
TTTCTTGTTCATTAGGGGGGACCTCTGGGTTGACCGGGGGGGGGGGGGCCGGAATTTGGATCCTACTCGCCCCTTTCCGACGGGAAGGTTAAATATTGTCCATGTGGTCCAAGTGATTCAGCCGTTGTCAACAATGAGATTGGCTTGACCATCAAGCGGCAGCACGGCCATCCTTGGGCTCCTTTTCCGCCCCGGTGTCCATTGAGCAGTCGCTACAACGCATCCGACATTGAAGTGCTGTCGGGGCTGGACCCGGTCAAGCGCCGTCCCGGCATGTACACCGACACCAGTCGCCCGAACCACCTCGCACAGGAAGTGGTGGACAACTCCGTTGACGAAGCCCTCGGCGGCCACGCACGCGAAATCGAGGTCACCCTGCACGCCGATGGCAGTTGCGAAGTGTCCGACGATGGCCGCGGCATGCCGGTCGACATCCACCCCGAAGAAAAGATCCCGGGCATCGAACTGATCATGACCCGGCTGCACGCGGGCGGTAAGTTCAACAATCGCAATTACACCTTCTCGGGCGGCCTGCACGGCGTCGGCGTGAGCGTGGTCAATGCCCTGTCCAAGCGGGTCGAGGTCTTCATCAAGCGCGACGGGGTGGAGCAGCGGATGGAATTCCGCGATGGTTTCCGTTCATCCGCGCTGGAAGTGGTCAGCCAGGTCGGCAAGCGCAACACCGGCACGCGCCTGCGCTTCTGGCCGGACCCGGGCTACTTCGACACCCCGAAATTTGCGCTGCGGCCGCTGCGCCACCTGCTGCGCGCCAAGGCGGTGCTGTGTCCCGGCCTGCGCGTCACGCTGTTCGACGTCGCCAGTGGCGAGCGCAACGAGTGGTTCTACGAGAACGGCCTGCGCGACTACCTGGCTGGCGAACTTGGCGATCGCGTCCTGCTGCCGCAGTTGCTGTTCACCGGCAACCTGGCCAAGCAAAACGAAATCGCCGACTGGGCGTTGGCCTGGGCGCCCGAAGGCGACCTGGTGCAGGAAAGCTACGTCAACCTGATTCCCACCGCGCAGGGCGGCACGCATGTGAATGGACTGCGCTCGGGACTCACCGATGCACTGCGCGAGTTCTGTGATTTCCGCGGCCTGCTGCCGCGCGGGGTCAAGCTGGCGCCGGAAGACGTCTGGGACCGCATCTGCTATGTGCTGTCGATCAAGATGACCGATCCGCAGTTCAGCGGGCAGACAAAAGAGAGGCTGAGCTCGCGACAGGCAGCAGCTTTCGTCGAAGGCGCCACGCACGATGCGTTTTCGCTCTGGCTCAACCAGCACGTGGAAGTCGGCACGCAAATTGCACAACTCGCCATTGATCGCGCAACTGCGCGGCTGAAGACGGAAAAGCAGGTCGTCCGCAAGAAGATCACCCAGGGCCCTGCCCTGCCCGGCAAGTTGGCAGACTGCAGCTCGCAGGACCTTGGCCGCACCGAGATCTTCCTGGTTGAGGGTGACTCCGCCGGTGGCAGCGCGCGCCAGGCGCGGGACAAGAATTTCCAGGCCATCCTCCCGCTGCGTGGGAAGATCCTCAACACGTGGGAAGTTGAAAGCAGCGGCGTTCTCGCCTCTACCGAAGTGCATGACCTTGCGGTGGCGATTGGTTGCGATCCCGGCGTGGATGCGATTGATGGCCTTCGCTATGGCAAGGTCATCATCCTGGCCGATGCCGATTCCGATGGGCTGCACATCGCCACGCTGCTGGCCGCGCTGTTCCTGCGCCATTTCCCCGCGCTGGTCCGCGCCGGCCATATCTTCGTCGCGATGCCGCCACTGTTCCGGGTGGATGTGGGCAAGCTGGTGTTCTATGCGCTCGACGAAGAGGAAAAGCGCATCCTGCTCGAGCGCATCGAGAATGAAAAGATCCGGGGCGCAGTCCACGTTACCCGATTCAAGGGCCTGGGCGAGATGAATCCGCCGCAGTTGCGCGAATCCACCATCCATCCCGACACCCGGCGGCTGGTGCAGCTGACCATGGACGACGTCGGCGAAACGCGATTGCTGATGGACATGCTACTGTCGAAAAAGCGTGCCTCGGACCGAAAGACATGGCTTGAAAACAAGGGCGACCTGGCCTCACTCGAAGCCTGAGCACCCGGACTGGCAGCACCGCGAAGTAATGCAACAGGGGAAAACTCGAATGTTCCGACACCTATCCATCCGGGCCGGATTGGCCTTGGCGCTTTGCGCTGCCGCCACTGCGCAAGCGCAGATCGCCGACCCGGCCAAGCTGTTTGCGAAACCGGCCGAATACGTCAATCCGAGCCTGTCCCCGACGGGCCAGTTCGTCGCGGTAACCAGCCCCTACGAGGAACGCTATGCGTTGTCGCTGATCCGGCTGGGCGACAAGCCCGAGCGCAACTTGTTCAAGTTCGAAGGCAACGAGGACCGCTGGGGCAACAGGGTCCGGAAGGAGCCCGCGGGAGTGATCTGGTCCGACGACAACCGACTGGTTGTGGTCGAAGGCTACGACTACGGCACGTTCGGGCAGAAGTTCATCAGCGGAAACATTTTTGCCACCGATGCCGACGCCACGAAGCAGGTGCAGTTGTTCGGATACGTCAATGACAGCAGCAACTTCCGCGCGCGCCTGAAGGATAACGGCGTTGCTTTCTTCATGAATGTGCTACCCGAGAGCGGAGGCCAGACCCTGTTCTACTTCTTGCCGCGCGTGGCCGGCAACTCCAAGTCGACCACCTCGGTCTATCGCGTGGACTCGCATTCGGGAACGCGCGTGCAGGTCGAGTCATTTCCGGATGATGTTGCCGTGAGCGCCGACAATACCGGCCTTGCCCGCGTCAATTATCGCGAGGACCTTGGTGGGCGACAGATCGTCCAGTACCGCCCGACCCCGACCAGCCCGTGGACGCCGATGCCGGCCGCACTGGCCGGCAAGTCGTTTGCCGTCTGGGCGTTCGACCGCGACAACAACATCGCTTATGCGCAGATCAGCGACAAGGGCGAAGCCGCGCAGTTGTATCGCGTCGACCTGGCTGCAGGTACGCGCGAGCGGATTGCCGGACTGCCGGACCGTGAAATTGCAGGTATCGAACGCGCCGGCCTGCTCGGCCCGCCGGTGGTCGTGACCTATGCCGCTGGCAAGCCCAAGGTGGACTATCTCGATCCGAAATCAGCGTGGGCGCAACTGCATGCCGGATTGATGAAGGCCTTCCCCGGCCAGATGGTCAGCTTCCTGGACATCACAAAAGATGAGAAGAAGATCCTGTTCGCCACCTATAGCGATCGCAATCCCGCAGCGTATTACATCTTCGACCGCACCACGAATGCGCCATCGCTGCTGTTCAAATCGCGGGAGTGGATTGATCCCGCGCTGATGTCGCCCACCTCGTCGATCGAGTTCAAGAATCGCTCGGGCGACAGCCTGTACGCCTTCCTGACCATCCCGCAGGGCAAACCCGGTCCGCACCCGCTCGTGGTCATGCCGCACGGTGGACCGTTCGGAATCTCCGACGCATGGGGCTTCGACGATGACGCGCAGTTCCTGGCCAGCCTGGGCTATTCGGTCCTGCAGGTGAACTACCGCGGCTCCGGCCAACGCGGCGATACCTTCATGGAATCGGGATACAAGCAGTGGGGCACCGGCATCCAGGACGACATCGCGGACGGCGTGAAGTTCGTGATCAGCCAGGGCCTGGCCGACGCGGGCAAGGTTTGCATCTATGGCGGCAGCTTCGGCGGCTACTCGGCGATGATGAATCCGCTCCGTAACCCGGGCATGTACAAGTGTGCGATCGCCTATGCGGGCGTCTATGACTTGAAGGCGCTCTACCAGGACAAGGACGGCTCCAGGCAGGGCCGGGCCTTCTTCGGCCGGACAATGGGAGATGCCATGCTGCAAGCGGACCAGTCGCCATTGGCACAGATTGCCAAGCTCGACGTACCGATCTTGCTGATCCACGGCAAGTCCGACCACACCGCGCCGATCGAGCAGTTCCGCCTGGCGGAGTCGGCGTTGTCCCATAACGGCAAGGTCTACGAAACACTGGTCAAGGCCGACGAAGGGCATGGGTTCTACAAGACAGCAGACCGGGAAGAAGCCTACAACCGCATGAAGGCCTTCCTGTTCAAGTACAACCCGCCCAACTGACGGCAGGTCAATTCAGGAAAGCTTGCAACAACGCGCGCAACATCGGCTGCAGGCGCGCGGCGCGTGCCTGGTCGTAAATGAAACTGTCTTCGTCCATGTAGTTGCATTGCGCCAGCTCGAGTTGCACTGCCTGCACGCCGCGTTCCGGCTGGCCATATTGGCGGGTGATGTAGCCCCCCTTGAAGCGGCCATTGGCGATCCATGTGTAGTTGTATTGTCCGGCAAGCAGTGACTCGAGCCGCGCCTGTGTTTCCGGGCGGCAACTGCTGCCGCCAGCGGTGCCCAGGTTGAGATCGGGCAGCCGGCCGTCGAACAGGAACGGCACGCGCGAGCGGATCGAATGCGCTTCCCAGAGCAACGCGCGTCCATGCTCGGACAGCATCCGCTCGATCTCGCCCGCCAGCAGCGCGTGGTAGGGCCTCCAGAATTGTTCGATGCGCGCATCGACTTCGTCGGCGGAAGGTTCGTGTCCGGGCAGATAGACCGGATCACCGCTGAAACGTACCGCCGGACAAAGCCCGGTCGTGTTCTGGCCCGGATACAGCGAGACATCATCAGGCGAGCGATTCAGGTCAACGACGTAGCGGGAATGGGTCGGCACCAGCAGGGACGCGCCCATGTCCGCGGCGAACGCGTACAGCCGGCTGACATGCCAGTCGGTATCGGGCGCGCTGCGTGCTTCGGGCTGCATGCAGGTCGCAAAGGCATCGGGAACATGGCTGCCATCGTGCGGCAGGCTGATCAGCAGCGGCAGCTTGCCGCGATGCAGGGTGGCGATTTCCATTGCGGCAGTTTAAGCCCAGGCGGTGCTGGCGCAGCCGCGGGCCGTGCAAGCGCGGGCGCGGGCGCTACGGCCTTGGCGGTTCGGGCGCGGGCAAGCGCGGGGGGATGCCTAAAGGACGCGCGACGGGCGCACCGGCGCCGGATCAATGCTTGGGGCGCGACCGCACAGCAGGTCGGCGAGCAGGAGGCCACTGATCGCGCTCATGCCCATGCCCATCATGCCGTGGCCCGTGGCCAGCCACAGTCCAGGCCGTCCGGGCACGGGACCCAGCAATGGCAGGTCGTCTACAGTCATCGGCCGCCAGCCAAACCACTCTTCCTGCAACACCGGGCCGACCGGCTCACGCAGGTAGC
>JBKJMY010000278.1:0-8142 GCA_046596115.1 Arenimonas sp. | reverse complement strand
CTTGGCCTTCCACAGTTCCAGGTCGAAACCGCCCAGCGGCGAGCCGCGGTAGCCGGAGATGAAGCCCGCAGTGTCCAAGCCGGCAGCGCGGTCGCGCATCTGCTGCATCAGCGGCAGCCGCACCAGGGCCTGCACGCCGCTCAGGTAGATGCGGCCTTCGGCGCGCGTGTACTTGTGCTCGAGGCTGTAGTCGGGGTCGGCGATCGGGGTAGCCGGCAGGACCGGGGAGGGTGTGGACATGGCATAGCCTGGGGCGCGGGGAACCGCCCATTATAAGGGTCGCCTTCCATGGGTCAGGCCGCGCAAGCCGCGCGACGCCGGGCACGGCGGGCTGTTCCGGCCCCAGCGGAACCCTGCTTGCCCGGCACGGCTCGATCGCGGCAGATCCCGCGCATTACCGATCGGTCATCTGCCGTCTACACTCGAGACAGGCGCGAGGGCATACCCTGCGGGCAGCCAAGGGAAGACTTTTCATGCGCGTGCTGCTGGTCGAGGATGAACCATTGATCGCCGAGTTCGTCGCCAAGGGCCTGCGCGAGGCCGGTCACGGCGTGGACCACGCCGCGACTGGTCCCGACGGCCTGCACCTGGCAATGACCGAGCGCTACGACGCGCTGGTGCTCGACCGCATGTTGCCCGGGCTCGATGGCATGGAGTTGCTGCGCCAGGTCCGCGCCAGCGGACGGCGCACGCCAGCGCTGGTGCTCAGTTCGCTGGGTGATGTCGAGCAGCGCGTGCAGGGACTGCGCGCTGGCGCTGATGACTACCTGGCAAAGCCATTCTCCTTCGCCGAACTGGCCGCGCGCCTGGACGGCCTGCTGCGTCGTTTCGACAGTGGCCCGGAAGTGAGCACGCGCTTGCGCGTGGCCGACCTGGAGATGGACCTGCTCAAGCGCAACGTCAAGCGCGCCGGCCAGGTGATCGAGCTGCAACCGCGCGAGTTCCGCCTGCTCGAATACCTGATGCGCCACGCCGACCAGGTGGTGACGCGCACGATGCTGCTCGAGGCGGTGTGGGACTACCACTTCGATCCGCAGACCAACGTGATCGATGTGCATGTGTCGCGGCTGCGGCAGAAGATCGACCGCGAGCGCGGCCCGCCGCTGCTGCACACGGTACGCGGGGCCGGCTACCTGCTCGGCCAGCGCGACTGACAGCGCGCATGCTCGGCCGCCGCGACTCCACCCTCGGCCGGCTGGTGCTGACCTACGCGGTCGGCTTGTTGCTGGCGTTCGGGTTGGTGGGAACGGTAAGCCTGCTTGCCTTCGACCGGCTGCTCGAGCGCGACAGCCAGCTGACCGTGCGTGCCGAGCATGAAGGCCTGATGGAGGTGTACCGAAGCGAAGGACGCGACGGCCTGCGCCGAACCATCGCCGCGCGGGTGCGCGAGCCGGTGAATCGCGAGGCGGTCTACCTGCTGGTCGCGCGCGATGGCAGCATCAGCGCCGGCCATCGCAATGAACTGCCGGCGCGGCTGCCGGCGCGCGCCGGTTGGCTGCGCTTTCCGTGGCGCGCGGCGCCCGAGTCCGACACGGTGCTGGCTTATGTGCAGGCCCTGCCCGATGGCGGCTGGCTGCTGACCGGACATACCACCGGCGAGCAGCAGCACCTGCGTGAACTGACCCTGCGCCTGGGCGGGATCATCCTTGCCTTGCTTGCGGTGTTGACCCTGCTGCTTGGCTGGTTGTTGCGGCGCGCGGTGGATCGCGCGCTCGAGATACCGCTGGACACCGTCGATCGCGTTGCCGCGGGTCGGCTCGAGGAACGCGTACCCGAACGCGAGGGTGACGATGCTTTCGCGCGCCTGGGCCGCACGCTCAATCGCATGCTCGACCGCATCCGCGACCTGGTCGGCGGCATCCAGGGCGCCAGCGACGCCATTGCCCACGACCTGCGTACGCCCTTGATGCGGCTGCGCACGCGGCTGGAGCAGGCGCGGCTGGAGACCACCGACGAGGCAGTGCGGGCACGGATCGATGCCGCGGTCGCCGAGGCCGACCAGTTGCTGTCCACCTTCAACAGCCTGCTGCGACTGGCGCGCATCGAGGGCGGCGCGGATGCCGACGATGCGCCAGTCGCGCTGGATGCCGTGGCCTGCGACGCGGTGGAGCTGTGGCAGGCCGTCGCCGAAGCGCACGGGCAATCGATCAGCGCGGCGATCGCGCCGGCCACGGTCCGCGGCAATCGCGACCTGCTGTTCCAGTTGCTGGCCAACCTGCTCGACAACGCGATCAAGTATGGCGGCGGCAACGGCGCGATCGAGCTGCTGGTCGCGCGCGATGGCGCCCATGTCCTGCTGGAAATCAGCGACAGCGGCCCGGGCATCCCGGATGAATTGCACGAACGCGTGTTCGACCGCTTCGTGCGCGGTGACAGCCATCGCGGCTCCCCGGGCACCGGGTTGGGATTGAGCGTGGTGCGCGCGATCGCGATCCGCCACGGCGCCGAGTTGCGGCTGCAGTCCGGCCAGCCCGGCCTGCGCGTGCTGCTGCGTTTCCCGGCCGCCTGAGCCACCCGTGCGGCGGGCCGTTGCCGGCCGGGCGAACATGGACAAAGCGTCATCCGCCGGCAAGCCTGGCGGCAAGGGCCCGGGCGCAAGGTGGCTCTACCGGTAAGGCACCGGCGCATTTCCCACCCACCATCCCGGAGACAACCATGAACATCCGCATCCCGCTTGCCCTCACCCTGGCACTGGCCAGCAGCCTGGCGATGGCCGCCAGCAGCCACATCGCCGCCCCGACCAAGACCGCCGTGCACGAGACCATCGCCGCCACGCCGGCAACCGCTGCCACTCCTGCGACTGCCGCCAAGCCCGCCGCCAAGACTGCCGCCAAGACTGCCGCCAAGAAGCTCGCGCACAAGACTGCCGACTGCAAGAAGGGCCAGTCCAAAGTGGCCGGCAAGTGCGCCAAGGCGGCTGGCACCAGCTGATTGGCTTTCCCGACACCGGGATCGGCGCGACGCGATGCCCTCAGGCGCATCGCCGCGACGATCCCGGTTTTTTTCGTGTTGCCTCGCCCAGCGCAGCGCTGGGCTGCTTAGCCCGGGCTGGGCAGGGTCGCCAGCAGTGACTCCACTGCGCGCGGATCCACCGGCTTGGTCAGGTGGTGGTCAAAGCCCGCCTGTTCGGAGCGCCGCCGATCCTCGTCCTGGCCCCAGCCGGTGACTGCGACGATCACGATATCGCGGCCACCCGGCTGCGCGCGGATGGCCCGACAGGCCTCGTAGCCGTTCATCCGCGGCATGCCGATGTCCAGCATCAACACCCCGGGCCGGAAGCTGGCCGCCAATTCCACCGCCTCGATGCCATCGCTGCCAATCGCGACCTCGTGTCCCATCAATGACAGCACGCTGGCCAGGCTTTCGGCCGCGTCAACGTTGTCATCCACCACCAGCACCCGGCGCCGCGCCGCGGGCGTGGGAGCCGCCGCCTGGGCGGGCCCGGCAGCCACCCGCAAGGCGCGCACCGGCAACGCGACATAGGCTCGCGTCCCGTGTCCCACGCCATCGCTTTCGATGCGGACCCGGCCGCCATGCAGTTCGACCAGGCGGCGCACCATCGCAAGGCCAATGCCCAGCCCACCCTGGGTGCGCTCGAGCGAAGTATCCAGCTGCGTGAACATCTCGAACAGCCGACCCAGCTGGTCCGGCGCGATGCCGATGCCGTTGTCGCTGACCAGGACTTCGACTTCGTCGTTGCGCAACGTGGCCGTGAGCAGCAGTTGGCCGCCGCGGTCGGTGTACTTGGCGGCGTTGTTGAGCAGGTTGACGAACACCTGCACCAGCCGGGTCAGGTCGGCATCGAGCGGCACCGGCTCGATCGGTAGCTGCACCACCAGGTGATGCGCCTTGGCCTCGATCAGCGGCCTGGATGCCTCCACCGCCGCCTGCACAACCTGCGCCAGCTGCACGTTGCCGCGGCGCAGCTCCAGCTTGTTGCGGGTGATCCGGCTGACATCGATCAGGTCGTCCACCAGGCGCACCAGGTGCGATATCTGCCGCTCCATCACCTCGACCACGCGACCCACCTGCGCCGGATCACCGTGCGATCGCTTGAGCAGTTCGACGCCACTTCGGATCGGCGCGAGCGGGTTGCGCAATTCGTGCGCAAGCGTGGCCAGGAACTCGTCCTTGCGCAGGTCGGCCTCGGACAGGTCGCTGGCCATCTTGCGCAGCGAATCCTCCAGCGCCTTGCGTTCGCTGATGTCGGCGACCACGCCGATCAGGCGTACCGGGCGGGTCGCCTCGTCGAAGAAAAAGCGCCCGGCCACTTCGATCCAGCGCCAGTCCTTCGCGCCTCGCCGGCTGCGGAAAACCGCATGGAAGCGCTCGCCGGGACGCTGCGCACTCTTCAGCGCGGCGTACACGCGCCCGGTGTCCTCGGGATGCAGGTGCTGTTGGATGAATTGCGACATCGACAGTTTCGGCTGGTCGGGGTCGCGCCCGAAGATGCGATAGGCCTCCGGGTTCTCGCCTGAGAAGCGGTTGTCATCGAGGTTCCATTCGAACACGCCCATGCCCGAGACTTCGGTGGCCAACTGCAGCCGGCCCTGGCTGTCGCGCAGCCCCTGCACACCCTGCTGCAAGTCAAGCAGGCGCTGCTCGGCGAGCGCCTCTGCGCGGTACATCTGGCTCCCGAGCGCGATGATGGTGCTGCCGCTGAGCAGGTAGACGCAGACGCTGGTGATGGTCGGGGCCGAGTTCAGGCCAGCGGGAAACCACAGCAGCACGGCCATCATCGCGCCGCCCAGCATGACCGCCAGGGCCGACAGCGTGCCGGCGTAGCGCACCGCAACCACGATCGCGATGAAGAAGACTGCGAACGGCACGCGGTCGTTGAGCAACGGATTCAGGGCCCAGCGCAGGCCCGTCGCCGCCACCACCAGGCCCGCGGCCCACAGCGCAGCATGGATGCGGTGCGCGCGCAGTGTCCTGCCATCGCGCAGCCGCGCGGGCATCCGCGGCTGAGGCGTTCGGCTGCTGGCGCCGATCACGAACTGCAGCTGAGCATCGAACAGCCGGCGCGGTCGCGCGCCCAGTCGGGACGCCGCGTCGCGAACGCCTCGCGACCTGGCTGTTGGTCGTACGGTCGGCGCATCACCTCCAGCAACTCCATCACGCCGCTGGCGTCGCCGGCTTCAGCGCGGTCGATTGCCTCTTGCGCCAGGTAATTGCGCAGCACGAAGCGTGGATTGACCGCGTCCATCGCGGCACGGCGGACGTCCGGCGGGCGTGGGTCGTGCGCCAGTCGCGCCGCATAGCGCCCGAGCCAGTCGCGCAGTGCGCCGTCGTGCTGCTCGCGTTTGCCGCGATCGTAGAACGCGTCCTCCAGCGTGCTCAGCGACGGATGCGCCGGGTCCAGCGCAGACAGGCCGCGGAACCACAGGGTCATGTCAACTTCGGCGGCATGCAGCAGGGCCAGCAGGTCGCGCCACAATGCGTCATCGCCTACCACCTGCGTTGCATCGGCAGGGTCACCAGCATTCAGGCCGAGTTTGGCAGCCGCATTGGCGCGCTCCAGTACCGGCCAGGTTGCGGCGTAGTGATCGAGCCCGGCCTGCAGCATCTCGGTGCCGCCGAACAGCGGCGCCAGCGCGCCGGCCAGCCGCGACAGGTTCCAGAATGCCACCATCGGCTGGGTGCCGAAGCGGTAGCGGCGGCGCTCGCGGTCGGTGGTGTTCGGCGTCCAGTCGGGATCGTAGTCGTCGATCCAGCCGTAGGGGCCGTAGTCGATGGTCAGGCCGAGGATGGACATGTTGTCGGTGTTCATCACGCCATGCACGAAGCCGACCCGCATCCAGTGCGCCATCAGCTTGGCTGTACGCGTGCAGACCTCGGCGAACCAGTCGGCGATGCGACCTTCGGGCAGCATCGCGCCGCGGTGACCCGCAGTGTCACCGACTGCGCGTTCAGCGCCGCCGCCGAAATCACGACGGATGGTGAACTCCACCAATTGCCGCAACAGCGTGATCTCGCCGCGCGCCGCGGGCAGTTCGAAATTCCCGAAGCGGGTGAAGCTCGGCGCCACCCGGCACACCACCGCGCCGGGCTCGAGCTTTGGGCGGCCGTCGTAGAACATGTCACGCAGCACCGCTTCGCCGGTTGTCACCAGCGACAGCGCGCGTGTCGTCGGCACGCCGAGATGGTGCATGGCTTCCGAGCACAGGAATTCGCGCACCGACGAGCGCAGCACCGCGCGGCCATCGGCACTGCGCGAGTACGGCGTCGGGCCGGCACCCTTGAGTTGCAATTCCCAGCGCTCGCCTTGCGCGTTGACCAGTTCGCCCAGGCTGATGGCCCGGCCATCCCCCAACTGCCCCGCCCAATTACCGAACTGGTGGCCGCCATAGTTGGCCGCGATCGGCAGCATGCCGGGCAGCAGCGCATTGCCCGCGAACACCTCGGCGAAGCGCGACGATTGCACGAAGGCGTCGTCGAAGCCCAGGCGCGCGGCCATCTCGCGCGAATGCGCCAGCAGGCGCGGCGCGGCGACCGGCGTCGGCTCGACGAGCGAATACAAGGCCCCATGCACCTGGCGCCGCCGCGCGCCCAGCTCGGGGTCGGCGGGCAGGTCGCGGGCGAAGGCGTTGTCGAAGCGAAGGTCCACGCTCCGAGCTTACGGCAGCAACCCTGCCATTTCGGTGAACCGGCCGCCCGCCGCCTTGCGTCGCTCGCCCCAATGCGATTGACTGGTCGCTGGCCTGAGCGGGCGGAAACGGCATGGATGCGGTTTGGGTCGCAGTGATCTGCCTGGCGGCTGTCGCGCTGTTCGTCCGCAACGCCATGCCGCCGGACATCGTCGCCGTGCTCGTGCTGGGTGCACTGGTGCTCACCGGCCTGGTCTCCCCGACCGAGGCAATCGCCGGTTTCGCCAATCCAGCCACGGTCGCCGTCGCGGCCTTGCTCGTGCTGAGCGCCGGCCTGCGCGAAACCGCTGCCCTCGCTGCGCTTGCGCGCGGCTTGGCGCACATCGGCCGGGTCGGGCCGGTCCTGCAATTGGCCCTGGTGCTAACGGTGTCGGCCGTGTCCGCGTTCATCAACAACACCGCCGCGGTCGCCGTGTTCCTGCCGATGGTGTTGTCGTTGGCGCGCCGGCGCGGAATCCCTGCGTCCAAGTTGCTGATCCCGCTGTCCTACGCCAGCCAGTTTGGCGGGGTTTGCACCCTGATCGGCACGTCCACCAACCTGCTTGTGAACTCCCTGATCGTCGGCGCCGGCTTGCGCGCCTTTGGCCTGTTTGAGTTCGCCCCGCTGGGAATCCTGTTGTCGGCGGTCGGCGCGTTCTACCTGGCCACCGTGGGTTGGTGGCTGCTGCCCAAGCGTCCGTCCCCGGCGCAGGCGGCCGACGCCTACGCGATCCGCGACTACCTGTTCTCGCTGGGCGTGGGCGCGGACTCGCGCCTGGCAGGCCGACGCATCGAGCAGGCCGGCCTGACCGGCGACAGTGGCCTGAGCCTGCTGGAGATCGTGCGCGGCAACGAGCGCCTGCGCCCGGGGCAGCGCGAACAGATCCTGGCCGGCGATCGGCTGCTTGTGCAGGGCGAAGCCGAGCCGGTGCTGGATTTCGCGCGCCGCCATGGCCTGCGTTTCGACCCGGTTGCCGGCGACGCGCCGTCGGCGCTGGAAGGCGACGGCCTGCAACTGGTGGAAGTGCTGGTGGCGCCGAACTCGCGCGCGATCGGCCGCACCTGGCCCGAGTCCGAGGCCCCGGGCTCGTCGCGCAGCGCACCGCTGGCGATCGCGCGCCGGGACAGCGTGCTGCACACCGGCCTGGGCGCGAACCCGCTGCAGGCAGGCGACACCGTGCTGCTCCTGGTCACGGCCGCGGATGTCTCGGCGCTGCGTGACGACACCGACCTGATCGTGCTGAGCGAGCGCGACAATCCGTCCGAGCGGCACCGCCGCGCGCCGCTGGCGCTGGCGATCATGGTGACGGTCATCCTGGTGGCCAGCGTCGGCTGGCTGCCGATCGAGATCGCCGGCCTGCTCGGCGCCGCAGCGATGGTGCTCGGCCGCTGCCTCAGCGCGGATCGTGTGTACCGGCACCTGGACCTGCGCGTGCTGGTGCTGCTGGCGGCGATGCTGCCGCTGGGCGTGGCCATCCAGCGCTCCGGCGCGGCCGCCGCGCTGGTGTCGGGCGCG